>JBEKDK010000013.1:0-45999 GCA_050014395.1 Candidatus Acidiferrales bacterium
TGTCCGTGCTGGCGTATTTGCCGCGCGATGCCACCACCGAGAAGGCGCTGGATCTGTTTCGCGCCGCGCTCAGCCGCAAACTGCCGGTACCGGTGTTGCTGGGTTTCGGACCGCGCTACATGCATTCGATTGGGCAGCTTTATAAGGGTGGTCCGCCGACGGGCCGCTTTCTGTTCCTGACTTCGGCACACAAAGAAGATGTGCAGGTGCCGAAAGCGAAATATACATTTGGGCAGTTGCAAACCGCGCAGGCGCTGGGGGATTTGGAATCGCTGGCCAAGCGCAGCAAGCCGGCTTTGCGATTGCACTTCGCGAATGGGCTTGCGGATGGGTTGGCGGCGCTGGCGAAGCTCGCCGAGAAGGCGCTGGGAACCTGAGCGCGACGAAGAACTGGAGCGGCAAGTGCCCGAAATTACCACACTTTTTTGGGACGTCGGCGGCGTGATGCTGTCGAACGGGTGGGACACCCCGGAGCGCGCCGCTGCCATTCGCAAATTCGATTTGGACGCAGCGGATTTCGAGGCGCGGCATGAAGTGGAAAATCCGGCGTGGGAATGCGGCCAGATCACGCTAGCGACGTATCTCGAGCGCACAGTTTTCTACAAGCCGCGTGCGTTCACGCCGGACGAATTTCGCGATTTCATGTTCGCGCAGTCGCGTGACCTGCCGGAGGGCCACATCGTGGCGGATGAACTTGCGCGCAGCGGGCGCTACCTGATGGCAGTGGTGAACAATGAGTCGCTCGATCTGAATCTTTATCGCATCCGAACGTTCGGACTGCGGCGTAGCTTTTCCACTTTTTTCAGCTCCTGCTTTGTGGGTGCGCGCAAACCGGACCGCGAGATATACCGTGTTGCGCTTGACGTGACGCAAAGCGAGCCGGGAAAATGTTTGTTTATCGACGATCGCGCGGCGAATCTGGCAACTGCGCGGCAAATGGGAATGCACACGATTCAATTTCGGGACGGCGCGCAATTGCGGCGCGAGTTGGGCGAGCAGGCCATCGTCTGGCAGCCGTCCGCGTGAGAATTCGATTCCGAGATATCCAAACCAGGAGGCAATGAAATGGAAATTGGAATGATTGGCCTTGGGAAAATGGGCGCGAATATGGTGGAGCGCCTGGTGCGCGGCGGCCATCGCGCAGTTGGCTACGATCAGGATCCGAAGGCGGTCGCGAAGGTCGTGGCTGTGGGCGGAGAGGGCGCGGATTCGCTGGCGTCACTGGCGTCAAAGGTAAAGGCGCCGCGCACGATTTGGATCATGGTGCCCAACGGCCCGCCGGTGGACCAAACGATCTCCGGCCTGTTGCCGAATTTGACGAAAGGCGATTTATTGGTAGATGGAGGGAACAGCAATTACAAAGAGTCCATTCGCCACGCGGCGGAATTGAAAGCGAAAGGGTTTCTTTTTGTGGACGCCGGCACAAGCGGCGGGGTCTGGGGCTTGAAGGAAGGCTACAGCCTGATGGTCGGCGGTGAACCGGACGCGGTGAAGCGATTGCAGCCGGCGTTGGAAACGCTTGCGCCTGCGAAGGATCGCGGTTGGGGACACGTGGGTCCCGCGGGCGCGGGCCATTTCGTGAAGATGGTGCACAACGGAATCGAATACGGAATGATGCAGGCTTACGCAGAGGGCTTCGCGGTTCTGAAGCGCAAAGAGCAGTTCGCGCTCGACCTGCATCAGGTGGCGGAGATTTGGCGCCACGGCAGCGTGGTGCGCTCCTGGTTGTTGGACCTGACGAGCATGGCGCTGGAGGAAAATCCGCATCTCGATGGGTTGGCGCCGCGCGTGGCGGATTCCGGGGAAGGTCGCTGGACCGTAGCCGAAGCGATCGATTTGGATGTGCCGGCGCCGATCATTACGCTTTCGCTGATACAGCGATTGACGTCGCGCGATTCCGATTCGTTCTCCGACAAACTGCTGGCCGCGATGCGCCACAAATTCGGCGGGCACGCCTTGCCGGGCCCGGTCAAGAACGTTTAGACGATTCGGCGTCGCAGCGTGTCTCATATTGGAGATGACGCTGCTTTCGATTGAGCCTGGAGGAGATCAGGACCGTGGTCTCGTCAAGGGCGCGCGGCGATGCACTGAGGCGCATCGTTCGCAATCGTCGTGGCATGGAGTTCGAGGGTCGTAGGCGTGGAATCCCCGACTTCAACATGCTTGGCGAATGTTTTGACGGTCGCCCACTCATCTGGACCGAATTCCCAGTCGCGCACAGCTTCGCTCAGCGCCACCACGTCGTAACTCCCAGGTTGCACGCCGGCAAAGTCGAAGTTTCCGTTTAGATCCGTGCTCGTTGACCTGAAAACGTAACGGGAATCTTCACCTTGCGAGATAAGTTTGACGTCTGCTTCCGAAACAGGTGCCGCCGAAGCGTTGACGACATTGCCCCGGACGTCCCCCGTCGCGCGCTCCATAGTCACCACGAGCGCCTCCGTTGGTGTCCCCTCGAGAGTCAGTCCCTGGGTAAGCACATCCTGTTCGCCAAAACGGGCAGATTTCAAGTAGAGCGGATCTTCGCTGAATAGGAAGAGCTTGTAATGGCCTGGCCGCAAAGCGGGGTAGGGCAGTTCGCCAGTGGTTGCAATGGGCCATCCGGAATCGTCCATGCCATCCATTCCCTCCCAATCCGGTTGCAGTCGGAGACGCGAGGAGTACGCGGTACTCGGTCGAAAATCGTCAGGAAGGTGGACGCTTATTCGCAATGCAACAGGCGCTTGGAGGGTCAGTACCGTGTCCTTAGGGTCCGCGTCTCTGACCGTGAACCGTAGTCGGGCGCCTAGGTCCATCGTGTTGGTGCCTGTATACGTCTCCAATTCGTACGAACCAGGAGCCAAGCGAGTAATGGTAAGCACCCTTGCGTAGTGATCGTATTCATCATCCCAATCGGTCAGAAGCTGCCCGTACTCGTTACGGAGTCCGCTGATTGGCTCGAAGTCGCGCTTGAAGCTTGCTGGGACGGTCAATTGAACGCGTGCTTGGTATGTCGAACGGGGACTCAGCCCGAAGTCCACGTGAAGCTGCTGCCCGGCGCCCACGCAGACCGGAGTCGCGGACGACAGAAAGGCCGCGCTATGAAAGTAGACTGGTAAATAGCCCTTCTTCACTGCGGCAACATCAGAATATTTGCGTGGAGGGTCGACAAATGCTTCAACGAAATAGCTTCCCGGTTTCAATGCACCGATTCGAAACTTCCCGTCCTTGTCAGTCAGAGCGTCAGAGTCCCCACCCCGATATTGATAACGCCACAGGCGGCGCCTTCCAAAATCGTATCGCTCGCCGATCGCAGCCACGGAGACGCCCGACATCGGTCGGCCTTCCTCATCGACGATGCGACCAGAGATGATTCCTTCAGGCCAAAGCCTCAGGTGCACCGTGCGAACGATGCCCGCAGCCAAATCAAATTCGTCATCGCCGCTGCCGTTAAGCACGATGGAGTCAGACAGGAACCCGGGCGCCTCACCGTTGACGGTATAGTGCCCCGCTGGGCGACCAGTGAAGACAAATCTACCCTCCGAATTCGCGTCGGTTGGGAAACAACGCCGAACGACCCTATCATCCTTTGGAGCGTCGCAGAGGTAGACCTTAGCGCCGCGGACCGGCTCGCCGGTGGCGACATTCGAGACAATGCCTTCGACCCTACCATTTCCTTCAACCTTGGCTGTCTGCGCGTTCATGCCGAGGGAGATGACGCAGACAAGAGAAAGCCCCAGCATTTTCAGGAGCTCAGTTTGAAATGAAAGGCCTCGCACAGTTCGGAGATTCATACATCCAGCATGCTACTCCTCGTCCCCTGACAGAGTATAGCGAGTGCCAGGATTCTGTCCGTGTGATCGGCTATTCGGGACCCATCCCGGGCGAAGGTTTCTAAGTCCCAATACGTCGGATGAACGGACGTCTGGGGTCCACTTCTCCGGTTTGCGCGGGTGTCAGGAGTTATCGCGATTGGACTAGGATGGCCATCGGCAGGGCGCGCCGAGTGACCGCGCCTGGAAGGGTCGTCATTCGTAGCGCAGGGCGACCATCGGGTCGGTACGCATCGCGCGGCGGGCGGGGATGTAACATGCCGCGAGCGCGACGATCACAAGGATGATGGCGACTCCCACGAACGTGAGCGGATCGTGGGCGCTGACGCCGAAAATCATTTTGGTCATCAGGCGCGTGAGCGCGAGCGCCGCGGCAATGCCGATCGCAACGCCCGACAGCGCGAGTTTCGTGCCTTGCCCGAGGACGAGACGCAAGACGTCCGCCGGATGCGCTCCCAGCGCGAGACGCACGCCGATTTCGTGGACGCGCTGGCCAACGATATAGGAAATCACGCCGTAAATGCCGATCGCTGAAAGAAGCAGCGCGACTCCGGCGAAAACGCCCAGCAAAATCATCGCAAAGCGGCGGGAAGCGAGAGAATCGGAGATGACATCATCCAGCGGCTGCGTCCCATACATCACCATTTGACTGTTGATTTCTTCAAGCGCGTGGCGAAGTCCCCCGAGCGCGGAGAGCGGCGAGCCATCCGTGCGCACCACGGCTCCGACGCCGCGCGCCACAAGTGGCACGAATTGATCAGGGACCTGCATGATGGGGAGGTAGAACTGCGCCAGAATGGGCGAGTGGCTGCCTTCGTCCAAGCCCCATTGCTTCACGTGGCCGACCACGCCGACGATTTCGGGCGTGGTGCCGATGATTTCAAGATTCACGCGCTTGCCGATGGGATCGTCATTGCCGAAAGCCAGGCGGGCGAACTCCTGGTCAACGACCATCACATCTGGTGAGTGTGGATTGTCGTCGGCTGTCAGAAACCGGCCGCGGAGCAGCGGAATTCCCAGCGCCTTCAGATAGTCGGGCTGAACGCAATAGAAGAGTGCCGACTTCGTATCGGCGTCGCTGGTGGGTTTAGGCTGGCCCTCTAGCCAAAAGCCGACGTCCGAATCACCTTCCATCGGCGTGGAACCGATCTCGATCGAGACGGACTGCACGCCGGGAACGGCAGCGAGGCGGTCGTGAAGCTCAAGAAGCACTGCGCGAATCTGATCCGGCGTGCCGCCAAAGGGTTGGGACGAGCCGACGTTGAGATTCATCGCGTTATGCGGATTAAAGCCTGGGTTTACTCCCCAAAGCGTGGCTAGGCTGCGGATCATCAGGCCCGCGCCGACCAGAAGCACAAGCGCAAGGGCCATTTCGACCACGACGAAAGTGTTTTGGGTGCGATGGCGTAACCCGCTGCCACCCCGGCCGCCTTCCTTCAGGGATTCATGCAGGTCGCGATTGGCCGTCTTGAGCGCTGGAACGAGCCCGAAGACAATCCCCACAAAAATCGAGATGCCGAGAGTGAATAGCAGCACGGTCACATCGAGATGGATTTCGTTGGCGCGCGGCAGGGCATCGGGCAGCACGCGAAGCGCCGCGCGAGTGCCCCACGCCGCGATCAGCAGACCGAGCGCGCCGCCGACAAGCGAAAGCAACACGCTTTCGGTGAGCAGTTGACGTACAACGCGCGCCTGATTGGCGCCAAGCGCGGCGCGAATGGCGAATTCGCGCGTGCGGCCGGTGGCGCGGACAAGAAGCAGATTGGCCACGTTGGCGCAGGCGATCAGCAGCACGAATCCGACGGCAGCGAGAAGGACCAGAAGAAACGGGCGAATGTTGCCGACGACGTCTTCGCGCAGCGCGATCATCGTGACGCCGCTGCCCTTGTCCACATCAGGGAATGCATTTGCGAGGCTGTTCGCGATCGAATCCATATCGGCTTGGGCCTGCGGCAAAGTGACGCCTGGCGCGATCCGCCCGACGGCGTCCATGCCCATGCTGGTGCGCCGATCACGAAACAGCGGCGCGTTCCATTGGCCGATGGGAACGAAGACGTCGGGCTTGTCCCAGAAATTGCCGCTGTGGTAATGAAAGTCACCGGGGACGACTCCGACGATCGTGTAATCCGTGCCGTTTAGCGTGAGAGTTCTGCCAACGGCGCCGGCTGCGCCCGCAAACTTCCGCTGCCAGATTCCGTCGCTGATCATTACGACGGGCGGCGCGCCGAGCTGATCCTCCTGAGGCGAAAACGAGCGGCCGGCAACGGGCTTCACGCCGAGAAGCGAGAAGAAGTTCGCCGATACCATTTCCATTTTCACGCGCTCGGGTTCGCCCATTCCTGTCATGTTGGAATCGTCGCTGCGGAACGCTGCCATGCCGGCAAAGGCATGATTCTCGCTGACCCAATCGAGGAAATTCGGATATGAGATGGAGGAGTGTGTGAACGTGCGCGTGTGCGAATAGAGCGCGACGAGGCGGTCGGGCTGCGCGTACGGAAGCGGGTTGAGCAGGACGCCATCGACAACCGAGAAGAGCGCCGTGTTGGCTCCGATGCCGAGGGCCAGCGTGAGGATCGCGATAGCGGTGAAGCCGGGCGACTTCACCAGAATGCGGATCGCGTAGCGGATGTCCTGCAGAAAGGACGTCATCAAGTTGCCTCGGCAAAGAGTGTATGTCCGCGCCGGGGCATTTTGCAGCCCGGGCGGCTAAATGAGAGTACGAGCGAAGGGAGGGAAAAGTTCCTCGGCACGATGGACGTATCCAGGGTGTTCGGGCGTGCAAGGGATTGGCGGGCGCGCGGGCCACATGGCGTTCCGCAAACTGCGCCACTGGCTGCGGGCCGATCATGTGGCCGAGCGGTGGGGCGACGTGCTACATTGATTGGCCCAGGTGTGCTGCGACCTCGGAAGGGCTCGCGAAATATTTTCGCCACGAGGGGCGCAGTCCTTCCCGCTGTGCGAGGCTGCAAACGTTGGGCATTTTCGCTATATATTTGAGCTGCGATGCATACCGTCCGCGTTGACGCGTGCAGGATTTCGCGATCCGCGCCAGGACGCACTAGGAGACCGAAATGACCGAAGCAACTTGCGACATCGGATTGATTGGATTGGCCGTGATGGGCCAGAACCTGGTCCTGAACATGAACGACCATGGCTTCAAGGTGGCGGTGTTCAATCGAACCGTGTCGAAGGTGGACGATTTCATCAACAACGAAGCCAAGGGAACGAAGGTGGTCGGCGCGCATTCGATGGAAGAGCTGTGCGCGCTGTTGAAGGCGCCGAAGCGAATCATGGTGATGGTGAAGGCCGGCGAAGTGGTGGATCAGACGATCGCGCAGATCGTGCCGTATCTGAAGCCGGGCGACATCATCATTGATGGCGGCAATTCGCTGTTCACGGACACCAATCGCCGCACCAAGGATCTGGGCGCGAAGGGAATTCTGTTTATCGGCACGGGCGTTTCGGGCGGAGAAGAAGGGGCGCGCCACGGCCCGTCGATCATGCCGGGCGGCGCGAAAGAAGCGTGGCCGGCCGTGAAGCCGATTCTGCAGGCCATCGCCGCGAAAGTGGAAGACGGCACGCCGTGCTGCGACTGGGTGGGCGAAAACGGCGCGGGGCATTACGTGAAAATGGTGCACAACGGCATCGAGTACGGCGACATGCAATTGATCGGCGAGGCTTACCATTTGCTGAAAGAAGTCCTTGGACTGACCGCCGATGATTTCGCCGGAGTGTTCGGTGAGTGGAACAAGGGCGAGCTGGACAGCTATCTGATCGACATCGCCGCGCAGATTTTCGCGAAAAAGGATGAAGACGGGAAGCCGCTGGTCGATAAGATTCTGGACACGGCGGGACAGAAGGGAACGGGAAAGTGGACGGCGATTTCCGCGCTGGACCTGGGGCAGCCGGTGACGCTGATCGGCGAAAGCGTATTTTCGCGATGCTTGTCAGCGCTGAAGGAAGACCGTGTGGCGGCGTCAAAAGTGCTGAAGGGGCCAGCGCAGCGGCCGGTGATCGCCGACAAGAAAGCGTTCATCGAGGAAGTGCGCCGCGCGCTGTACTGCTCGAAAATCATCAGCTACGCGCAGGGCTACATGCTGCTGCGCGCGGCTGAAAAGGAATACGGCTGGAAGCTGAACATGGGCGGCGTGGCGCTGATGTGGCGCGGCGGCTG
Source organism: Candidatus Acidiferrales bacterium (assembly GCA_050014395.1). Taxonomy (GTDB): domain Bacteria; phylum Acidobacteriota; class Terriglobia; order Acidiferrales; family UBA7541; genus DASPOJ01. The sequence goes on from JBEKDK010000013.1 coordinate 7,984, forward strand.
CATCATTCGCAGCGTTTTCCTGGGCGACATCAAGAAAGCTTTCGACAAGAATCCCAACCTTCACAACCTGCTGCTGGACGATTTCTTCTCCGGCGCGCTGCAGAAATATCAGGAGTCCTGGCGCAAGGCGCTGATTCAGGGAATCTCGTTTGGCGTGCCGATGCCGGCGTTCTCCACGGCGCTGGCATTTTACGACGGCTATCGCACGGCGCGGCTGCCGGCGAATCTGCTGCAAGCACAACGCGACTTTTTCGGCGCGCACACGTACGAGCGCGTCGATAAACCTCGAGGCGAATTCTTCCACACGAACTGGACCGGCCACGGCGGCCGCGTCGCATCGGGCACTTACACCGCCTGAAATCGGGGCGGCTGTGATTACATTTTCGCTTTTGCGGCGCTGAGCCCAGCGCGGCGCGGAATCATTTTCTGTTAAGCTATCTGCCGCGATGCTCGGCAAAAACGGCGGATATAGTGTGCCATCCGCCGCGCAGAAGCGAGGACCGTAACCATGGCCCAAACCGAAATGATTGCGCCCGATGCCGCTGGCGTGCTGTCGCCGCGCCGGATCGGCGCCGTGGAGGCCTGCGCGATCGTGATCTTCGGCGCTTCCGGGGATTTGGCGCAGCGCAAACTGATTCCGGCGCTGTACGACTTGGTGGCGGCGAAGGTGTTGGCGCGGCGATTCAAGATAGTGGGCTACGCGCGCACTCCGATGAGCGACGACGCGTTCCAGGCCAAGGCCGCGGATTCAGCGCGGAAGGGCAGCGACACGGGACCAGTGGATGAAGAGGTCCTGAAGAGTTTCGCGCAAAGTTTTTCGTACGTGCACGGCGATTACGACAAGCCGGAAGGCTTCGAGAAATTGGCGAAGCACCTGGACGAGTTGGATACCGACTGTCAACTCGAAGAGGACCGGCTTTTTTATTTGGCAACGCCGCCGGAAGTTTATCCGTTGATCATCCAGCAACTGCAGAATGCAGGCCTTGCGAAGCCCTCAAACCCGAAAGCCTGGGTGCGAATCATCATCGAAAAACCGTTTGGCCGGGATTTGGCGTCGGCGAAAAAACTGAACCAGACCGTGCTGAGCGTGTTCGATGAATCGCAGGTTTACCGGATCGATCACTACTTGGGTAAGGACACGGTGCAGAATCTCTTGGTGCTGCGATTCGGCAACGGAATTTTCGAGCCGATCTGGAATCGCAATTTTGTGGATCACGTGCAGATCACGGCGAGCGAAGGCTTGGGCGTAGAGCAGCGCGCGTCGTTTTACGAGAACACCGGCGCGGTGCGCGACATGATTCAAAGCCACATGCTGCAACTCGCGGCGCTGGTGGCGCTGGAGCCGCCGGCGGTGTTTGATGCGACCGCTGTACGCAACGAAAAAATCAAGGTCGTGCAATCGATCCGCGCTTTCACTCCCGAAAGCATCGCTACCGACACCGTGCGCGGGCAGTATGGCCCCGGCACGTCGGCGGTTGGCGCGGCACTGGGTTATCGCCAGGAGAAGGGCGTCAAGCCGGAATCTTCCACCGAGACGTTCGCGGCGATCAAGCTGACAGTGGACAATTGGCGCTGGGCTGGCGTGCCATTTTATTTGCGCACGGGCAAGCGATTGGCGCGGCGGATGACGGAGATTGTGATTCAGTTCCGCCAAGCGCCGCACGTGGTGTTTCGCGGGCAGGACGTGGAATCGAATCGGCTGGTGCTGAACATTCAGCCGCACGAAGGCATCTCAATTTCCTTCGGCGCGAAATTGCCAGGCCAGGAAATGCGCGTGCAGAGCGTGGAGATGGATTTCAGTTACCAGAAAGCATTCGGCACGGCGGAGCGCAGCGCGTATGCCACGCTGCTGAACGATTGCATGCGCGGCGACGCCACGCTATTTGACCGCGCCGACAGTGTGGAAGCCACTTGGGAGCTGGTGGATCCGATCTTGGAAGCGTGGAGCAGCAAGCCACCTGTGTTTCCGAACTATTTCGCGTGCACCTGGGGCCCTGCGGAATCCGATGCCCTGTTGGAGAGAGATGGAAGAGCCTGGCGCAATCCCCAGTAGCGTGACGCGAGAAATTCTGCCGGGCGTGCGCGTATGCCGCGACGCCGACGCCGTAGCACGCGCGGCCACGCGGCAATTTGTGGATTGGGCGTGGCAATCGATCGCGCGCGACGGAAAATTTTGCGTGGCGCTTTCCGGCGGGCATACTCCGCTGGCGATGTACGCGCTGCTGGCGACGCCGGAATATCGCGCTCAAGTGGATTGGCCGCGTGTGCATCTGTTTTGGGGCGACGAACGCGCCGTGCCACCCGACGATCCGCAGAGCAATTACGGTGCGGTGCGGCGCGAACTGCTGTTGAAGGTGCCGATCCCTCCGAACAACGTTCATCGCATGGAAGCTGAAAGCGCGAACATCGGCCGCGCCGCGCAAAATTATGAAGAAATATTGCGCGGCAATCTCGATCTGGACGACCGCGGCTTCCCGCGTTTTCATCTGATCTTGTTGGGTATGGGAACGGAAGGGCACACCGCGTCGCTTTTTCCCGGTTCACGGACGCTGCGGAACACTTCGCGCTGGGTGAGTACGCCGATGGTTGCGAAGCTCGGCGCGCGGCGCATGACGCTGACGCTGCCGGTGTTGGACGCAGCTGAACGCGTTCTGTTCCTGATCACCGGAAGCGGCAAGGCCGAGTTGCTGAAGCAGGTGCTCGACGGAACCACGGAGCCGCCGGTGCCGGCGCAGCTCGTGCAGCCACATAGTGGGGCGCGATATTTTCTGATCGATGAGGCCGCCGCGGCGTTTTTGACTTCGACCGCGGATTCCGAATCGCTTTCGCGGCGCGCGTCGGATCGCCGGAGAGTACGATGATTCTCGGCGGGGATGTCGGCGGAACGAAGTGCAATCTTGCGCTGTTTGAGCCGCGGGGCGATCGATTGGAAACGGTCGTCGTGCGGCGCTATCCGAGCAACGGGTTCGATAAATTCGAGAAGATCGTCGCGAAATTCCTGGAAGACGCGCGCGCCGAACTGGGCCACGCACCGCAAAAAATCGAAGCGGCCGGATTCGGCGTTGCGGGGCCGGTGGTGGCGCACCGCGTGAAGGCGACGAATCTGCCGTGGGTGGTGGATGGCGCGGAGCTTGCAAAGCAGCTTGGCACGCGGCACATCGTGCTGCTGAACGATCTGGAGGCGTGCGGATATAGCATCGAACTGCTGCGCCCGGCGGAACTGGCCACGCTGAATGCCGGCCAGCCTGCGCCGCGCGCCGCGAAAGTTTTGATCGCCGCGGGCACGGGGCTCGGCGAAGCGATTTTGTATTGGGATGGCACGCGCTATTTCGTCGCGAGTTCGGAAGGCGGACACGCGGATTTGGCGCCTCGGACGGAACAGGAAATCGAGTTGCTGCGATATCTGAAGAAGAGCGAAGAGTGCGTGAGTTGGGAGATGATTCTTTCCGGGCGCGGCTTCCTTACCATCCACAATTTTCTCGATCCTTCCGCGAAACATCCGAGCTTCGATCAGCCCGGCGTGGATGCGGCTCCGGAGATCACCGAGCAGGGCCTGGCGGGCACGTGTGCTGTATGCGTGCGCACCCTCGATCTTTGGACGGCGATGTATGGCGCCGAGGCTGGCAACATGGCGCTGCGGGCGATTGCGCGCAACGGCGTGTACATCGCCGGAGGAATCGCCGTGAAGATATTGCCCAAACTGAAGGATGGCACGTTCTTCCGCGCGTTCTGCCACAAAGCGAAGTTCGGGGCGATGCTCGCGCAGATTCCCGTACACGTCGTGCTGAACGAGAAGGCGCCGCTACTGGGGGCGGCGACGCAGGCGGCGCGGTCGGTGGGCGCTTGAAGCGGCGCCATCTTTATAAAAGAAGTCGCAACAGCGTAGCAAAACTTTTCATTGAGATACCGCTTGCAACCGGCGGCGATATGATTTACATGAGTGCTACGGTTGGCCTATCAGCATGGCTCTAGCAAAGCATTGCTCAGCGCCGGAGTGTTCTTACCCGGCTACAACTACCCTTGAGGGGCGCGAGCTCTGCGAGGAACACTTCATCGTGTCCGCCTATCGCTTTCTGGATGACGCCGCGATTCGCTTGCGCCATTCGTCGTACCAAGGAACTGCGGCGGCGAGCATCGCGCGCGAACTGGACGATTGCATGCGCGCCACGACGCGTCTGGCGATGTCCGCCGCCGAACCCAACAATTTGGCGCGGGCGCGGCTGATCGACATTCTGTTGTGGGCCGCCGAACTCTCCAAGCAAGTGCGCCGCGGGCCGCGTACAGGCATGGTGATCGGCGTGGTCCTGACGGGAACCACCGGCGGCGAATCCTGGGAAGAAACTACCGAGACGAATACAGTTTCGCGCCACGGTGCTTCGCTGAATTGTGCGCGAGGGCTGGCGCAAGGCGACGCGGTGAACGTAAGGCGCACGGACACGGGACAGCAAGGCACGGCGCGCGTGGTATGGGCGACTCGGAAACATGAAGGGAATTTCGAGCTGGGATTGGAATTCATGAGCGACGTGAATCTTTGGGGTATCGACTTCGATCCGCCAGGTGAGGTGCGCCGCCAGGCGCGATCGGACGCGGAAGCTGATTAGCGTCGTGCCGAATATTGGCCCGTCCAGGCACTTTTGCGATTCGAGCGCTTCGCGCCGGCAAACAAATCAATAGGTTCGGCTGGAACGATCGCGGCTCTCTTCCCATTGAAATCTCCAAACAGCATCTCTGCACTGCCCCTGGCTCGCGCGGCGGCGATGGTACACTGTCACTTCCAGGCATTAGCTGCGCTTCAGGCCGCGAGCTGGCCGAAGAGCACGTGGACGCACTCGGAGGCAAATAGCGCTGATGGCGGTCTCGGTCTCACTTCCGGACTTGCAGGAGTTTTACGCCGCGGAATTCGCGCGGATCCGCAAGACATTCGAGGCCGATGGCGACGGGCCGAAGGCCGTCAGTTCCGGCACGGCCCTGGTGGACGCATTGATCGCGCGGTTGCACGCGGCGTTATTCTCGCTGGATCCTGACGGGCCACCGAAGACGTGTTTAGTCGCGCTTGGCGGCTATGGACGCCAGATTCTGCTGCCGCAATCCGACATCGATCTGCTGTTTTTGCACGAAGACGCGACGGCGGCGGCGCAGGCCAAGGAATCTACGGCCGAGCTGTGCCGAATTCTGTGGGATCTTCGGCTGCGGCTGGGACAGAGCACGCGGACGATTGCGGAGCTTGAGACTTTCAATCCGGACGACCCGGAATTTTCGATCGCCGTGCTGGATTGCCGGCGGCTAGCCGGAGATGCGAATCTTTTTACGCGCATGCGCGAAAGCGTACTGCCGAAAGTGGTGGCGCGCGAACGCAGAGACCTGATCGCGGGACTTGAGGGATTGACGGAAAAACGCCACACGAAATACGGCCACACGATTTTCCACCTTGAGCCAAATATTAAGGAAGCGCCCGGCGGGATTCGCGATTATGACGTGGCGCGTTGGCTCGTGCGCATCTCCGAGCTGGAAAAAACCAAGCAGTGGGTGGACCCCGCCATGCAATGGCCGCGCGAATTGGGCGAGGAAGCGACGCGCGGGTTTCGATTTCTGCTGACGGTGCGCTGCTTCCTGCATTATCGCCGCGGCCGCGACGACAACTCGCTCTCCTACGAGTTCCAGGATGAGGCGGCGTCGCTGGGACTGGGCCTCGAGCCGCGGCGGCCGGTGCAGCCGGCGGATTGGATGCGCACGTACTATCGCCACGTGCGCGCGATCGACCGTCTGGTGACGCAAATGATCGACGAAATTCCCGCCGCGCCGTCGTATCTCTACGATTCCTATAGGGATTGGCGGTCGCGGCGGTCGAACGCCGATTTCGGCGTACGCCACGAGCACGTGTACCTGCGAAATCCGCAGATGCTTGCGGATCCGGCCGCGCTGCTGGCGCCATTTGAATTCGTCGCGCGCCACGGAATTCCGCTGAGCGGCCAGGCCGAAGAGCAAATCGGGCAAGCCGCGGCGAGCGCGGGAGAAGCGGCGGCGCATATCGCGGATCTTTGGCCGCAGCTGCGCACGATTCTCAATTTGCCGCACGCCGCGGACGCTTTGCGCGCGATGAATCGCGTGGGGCTGCTGAGTTTGCTGATTCCGGAATTTCGCGCGATCGACGCGCTGGTGATCCGAGATTTCTACCATCGCTACACAGTTGATGAGCACACGTTTCGCACCATCGAACACGTGCATCGCGTTCTGCAGCCGCAACAGGATTGGGAGCGCGGCTTCGGAGAAATTCTGAAAACCCTCGAGCGGCCCGAGTTGCTTTACCTGGCGCTGCTGCTGCACGACGTGGGCAAAGGAATGCCGGAGGACGATCACGTTATCGGCAGCCTGCAAGTGGTGGACGCGGTTACGAAGAGGTTGAAGCTTACCGACGACGAGGCGGCGACGGTGCGCTTTTTGGTGGGCAGCCATCTGGAAATGTCCGCGACGATGCAGCGCCGCGACGTCTTCGATCCCGCCACGATTCGTATCTTCGCGGAAAAAATGGGAACCACCGAGCGCTTGAAAATGTTGTGCTTGCTGACCTATGCCGATATTCGCAGCGTGAATCCCGAAGCGTTGACGCCGTGGAAGGCCAACGCTCTGTGGCATCTGTATGCGCGCGCGTCGAATTATTTAGTGGAGAGCGTCGATGAAAAAAGATTTCACGCCGCGGGCGAAGAAGGCCGCGAGGTCGAACGCATCCTGCCTTTTCTGGGCGCCGCGCCGGATGCCGCCGCGGTGGCCGCATTTCTGGAAGGTTTGCCGCTGCGCTATCTCGCCAGCCACGGCCCGGAGCAAATCGCGCAGGATTATGCGATGTCGCGCCGGCTGGGCGGCGAGCGAATCGAGTTGCGTCTCGCCAAGCGCAATCATTTATTCGAACTGCGTTTGCTGACCGACGATCGGCCGTTTCTTTTTGCCAACGTCGCGGGCGCGCTATTTTCGTGGGGCATGAACGTGGTGAAGGCCGATGCGTTCGCGAGCCAGGCGGGCCTGGCGCTGGACAGTTTTGAATTCGCGGACCTGCATCAGACGCTCGATCTGAATCCTTCCGAGCGCGAGCGCTTGGCGGAAAGCGTTCGGGACGTTCTTTCCGGCCGCACGAGTCTGGAAACGTTGCTCGCGCGCCGCTCAGGCGCGCCCGCCGGCGCTGAGCCGAAAGTTGCCGTGCCGACGCAGCTTCGCTTCGACGATTCCGCGTCGAGCCACAGCACGCTGCTGGAATTGATCGCGCAGGATCGCCCCGGCTTGCTCTATCGAACCAGCCGCGTGCTGGCCGAAGGCGGTTGCAATATTGAGATCGCGCTGGTGGATACCGAGGGACCGAAAGCCATCGACGTTTTTTACCTCACGGCGTCCGGAAACAAACTCGATGCCGCGCGGCAAGAGACGCTGCATGCCGCGCTGCTTGTGGCCCTCGGCGCCGTATAGTTCCGGTAGCGGCGCGGCATCTTGTTCCTTGACTTAGCGAGGGAATCGCTTATCATAGTTGCGCGATGATTTCATTCACCCGTACCAGCGGCACGATTATTATTCGCAACGGAGGTACCACCTCCACGTCGCGCGCCGCGGACCGTGCGGGGGAGGCAAGATAAGCAGGACGGCAATCGTAAGTTCCCTCGAAGCGGCCCGCGGCGGATGAAGCCGGCGGGCCGTTTGCATTTATGGGCGCCGGCGCCGCGGGAAATTCGATGTGGCGGCGCGCGAGGCCGGACAGGGAATTGCTAACTCGAGATTGAGAGAGGCACCATGGCGACACGAAAAATTCGTGCAGGAATTCTGGGCGCGACCGGCGCGGTCGGCCAGCGATTTTTGCAATTACTGGCAAATCATCCGCAGTTTGAAGTGACGGCGCTGGCGGCTTCGGATCGCTCGCAGGGCAAGACGTATGCGCAGGCGTGCACCTGGCGATTGCCCGGAGGCATGCCGGCGTACGCGAAAGATTTGCCGGTGGAAGCGCCGGAGCCGCCGCTGGATTGCGATTTCGTTTTCTCCAGCCTGCCATCCGATTCGGCTCGCGACGTTGAGGAAAAATTCGCGCGCGCCGGATATCCGGTGGTCAGCAATTCCGCGGCTTGGCGCATGGAATCGGATGTGCCGCTGCTGATCCCGGAAATCAATCCTGGCCATTTGGCGCTGATCGAAAACCAGCGGCGCAATCATGGTTTTGGCCGCGGATATTTGGTGACGAATCCGAATTGCTCGACGATTATTTTGGCGTTGGCGCTCGCGCCGATCGAGGCGGAATTTGGAATCGAAAGTGTGACGGCGACGACGATGCAGGCGCTTTCCGGCGCGGGCTATCCGGGCGTTGCCTCGATGGACATCGCCGACAACGTATTGCCGTACATCGCGCAAGAAGAAGAGAAAATGGAGCGCGAGGTGCGGAAAATTCTAGGCAAGGTGGGCGCAGGCCCGAAAATTGCCGATGCGCCGTTGCGCATTAGCGCGCAGTGCCATCGCGTGGATGTGACCGACGGACACATGGTGGCGGCGCGCCTGAAACTCACTCGCGCGGCGAAGATCGAAGATTTGCGGCGCGTGATGGAAAATTTCACCGGCGTACCGCAACAATTGAAGCTGCACACGGCTCCGGCGCGGCCGGTGATCGTGCGGAGCGAATTGGATCGGCCGCAGCCGCGCCTGGATCGAGACGCCGGCGGCGGGATGAGCGTCACGGTGGGCCGCATATTCCCGGACAACGTGATGGATTTTCGCTTCGTCGTGCTGGGGCACAATACGATTCGCGGCGCAGCGGGCGCGGCGATCCTGAACGCCGAGCTGATGGTGGCGCAGGGATTGCTCGATGCGTCGGCTCCGGCGGGCGCGGCGATGGGCGAAGGTGAGAGGCGTAGATGAGCCGTCCGCTACAAGTGATGAAATTCGGCGGGACTTCTGTTGGCAGCGCGGAGCGCATTCGCAAAGCCGCGGAAATCGTAGCCGCGGCGGCGCGCGAGAAAGAAATTGTGGTCGTCGTTTCCGCGATGGCCGGCGTCACGAACTCGTTGGTGCAGGCCGCGCATCGCTCCGCCGGCGGCGATGCAGGAGCGGCGGCGGAACTTGGCCGTTCACTTGCAGCGAAACATCGCGAGACGCTCGCGGCGCTCGTCACCGATGCGGCGCGGCGCGATCCTCTGCAAGCGCAACTCGATGGGATCATCGAAGAGGTGGTGAACCGCTGCCGCGGCGTGGCGTGGCTGCGCGAATTGACGCCGCGAACACTCGATTCTATTTCCGGCGTCGGCGAGCGCCTTTCCGCGCGGATCGTGGCAGCGACGCTCGAATCGCTGGGCGTGCGCAGCGAGGCCGTGGAAGCCACCGAAGTGATTGTCACCGACGATACGCATGGCGGCGCGTTGCCGCTCGAAACCGAAACGCGCGGGCGTGCGCAGTCCGCGCTGTTTCCGCGATTGCGCGCGGGCTTGGTGCCCGTGGTCACCGGCTTCATCGCGGCGACCAAGGACGGCGTGCACACAACGCTGGGCCGCGGCGGCTCGGATCTTTCTGGCACGGTGATCGGCGCTGCACTGGACGCGGCCGACGTGATTATCTGGACCGACGTCGATGGCGTGCTGACAGCCGATCCGCGCCTGGTGCCGGACGCGACGCTGTTGCTGGATATTTCCTACAACGAAGCCGCGGAGCTGGCATTTTTCGGCGCGAAGGTGCTGCATCCGAGCACGCTGCATCCGGTTCGCAAGCGCGGAATACCGGTTTGGATTCGCAACAGTTTTTCGCCGGAGACGCGCGGCACGATGATCGGCGCCGACGGCAGCCCGACCGCGGAAGGCGTGAAGGCTGTGACGGCGATGCGCGACGTCACGCTGCTGACGGTCGGCGGGCCGGGGATCATCGGAGTTCCCGAAGTAGCGGCGTGGACATTCGCGGCGACCGCGGAAGTGCGCGCGCGAATTTTGCTGATCTCGCAAGCATCCTCGCAGGATGACATCTGCTTCGTCGTGCATTCGGCTGACGCCGCGCGTACGGTCGAGGCGCTGCGGCGCACGTTTCTGCTCGGCGTGCGGCCGATCGAGCTGGATCATATCCATGTCAATGACAAGGTCGCGATCGTCGCCGTCGTCGGCGATAACATGCGCGGCACAACGGGCGTCGCAGGCCGCGTGTTTGGCCGGTTGGGCCGCGAAAACGTGAACATCATCGCCATCGCGCAGGGCTCTTCGGAGAGCAATATTTCGTTTCTCGTGGAAGAGCATGCGGTGCAGCGCGCGGTCTCCGCCATCCACAACGAATTCCATCTAGAGAAGGGCGTGCCCGCGAACGCTCCTCAGGGTGCGTCGCTCGGCGCGCCGGTGGCGCCGAACGCACCCGCCGTGCCGGTGGCCGCGGCCGAACGAGGCGCGAAGCGATGAAGCCTGCGATCGATCAGGCGGGGCGTGGCGCGGAGGCGGGAGCCGGAGCCGCGGCGATTGCCCAGCTACTCTGCATGGAATCTTCATGCGGCGCGCGCTATGGCGTCGAAGAACGCCTGGTGGTTTGCGCGCGCTGCGGCGGATTGCTCGAAGTCGAGTTGGGCACGCCGCCGAAGTCGGCTGCGACTGCGCTGCCTGAATTGTGGGCGCGACGCCGCATGTCCGATCTGCCGGAAGATGCGAGCGGCGTCTGGCGATTTCGCGAGATGCTGCCGATCGACGCGCAGCAGCCGCTGGTTACGCTGCGCGAAGGGAACACGCCGCTTTATGAGGCTCCGCGCGCGGCGTCGTATTCCGGACTCGATCAGCTTTGGCTGAAACATCAGGGCGCGAATCCCACCGGCTCGTTCAAAGATACCGGCATGACGGCCGCGGTGACGCACGCCGTGCATTTGGGCGCGAAGCAACTCGCGTGCGCCAGCACGGGCAATACAGCGGCGAGTCTGGCGGCGTATGCGGCGCGAGCGGGCGTGCGCGCGGTGATTCTGGTGCCGCGCGGCCAGGTGAGCTCGGCGAAGCTGGGGCAGAGCATGGATTACGGCGCCGCAGTGCTGGAACTGGACGGAAATTTTGACGCCGCGATGCGCGTGGTGCGCGAACTTGCGGAGGATGGCTCGCTTTACCTGGTGAACTCGCTCAATCCCATGCGCGTCGAAGGGCAGAAGACGGTTTCATTAGAGATCATGGAGCAGCGCAGCTGGCGCGTGCCGGATCACGTCGTGGTGCCGGGCGGAAACCTGGGCAACATTTCCGCGCTGGGCAAAGGTTTTATCGAGCTGCGCCGCTGGGGATTGATCGATCGGCTGCCGCGATTCACCGTCGTGCAGGCTGAAGGCGCGGCCCCATTCGCGCGATTGTTTGCGGAACGCGCGCGCAATCCCGAAGCGAAAATCGTGCCGATCGAAAATCCGCGCACGCTGGCGACGGCGATTCGCATTGGCGCGCCCGTTTCGTGGCGGCGCGGATTGCGCGTGCTGGCGGAAACGCAAGGAATGGTGCTCACCGTCACCGAGCAGGAGATCGCGGATGCCAAGGCCGTGATCGGCCGCGACGGCATCGGATGCGAGCCGGCTTCGGCGACCACCGTCGCCGGAATTCGCCGCCTGGTGGCCGATGGCCGTATCCGCAAAGGCGAGAGCGTCGTCGCCGTGCTGACCGGGCATCTGCTGAAGGACACCGACTACACCGCGAAGTATCACACTGGGCAGTTGCAGGAGCCGCCGGGCGCACCGGGATCAGGCGAGCAGCGGCCGATCGCGGGAGCGTTTGCCAATCCGCCGGCGCGGGTGCCGGCCACGCGCGAAGGAATTCTCGATTACCTGAAGCGCTCGTCCCCCGAGCCTCGTTCTCAATGAAGAGCCGCAAAGCCAAAAAATCCGGTGCAGCCGCGCGGACAATCTCCGTGCGCGTGCCCGCTTCTACTGCGAATTTGGGCGCGGGCTTCGATTGCTTTGGCCTTGCGCTGGGGCTTTATCTCGATGTGCGCGCCCGCGCGATCGCCGGGCAGGCCGAGCCGTGCCGCGTGACCTACGCGGGCGAAGGCAGCGATACGCTTCCGCAGACGGCCGACAACTTGATTTATCGCGCGGCGGCGCGTTTGGCAGAGCGCGAAGGATTCCATCTGCCGCCGCTCGATCTCGACGTGAAAAATCAGATTCCGCTCGGGCACGGACTCGGCAGCAGCGCGGCAGCTATCGTCGCCGGGGTTCTTCTGGGCGCGGCATTCGCGCCGCACCGCGTGGCGCCCGATCGTCTGTTGGTTTGCGCCGCGGAAGTCGAAGGCCATGCGGACAACGTGGCGGCGGCGCTGTACGGGGGATGGGTGGTCGCGGCGAAGACTCAAGCCGGTGTGATTGCGGTGCGCCGGCGGTGGCCGCGAGCGATTAAAGCCTTGGTTGTCTTGCCTGAAGCGCAAACGGACACTCGCGCTTCCAGGCGGATGCTGGGCGACGAAGTGCGCCGCGAGGACGCTGTATTCAATTTGCAGCGCGTGGCGCTGTTCGGCGCGGCGCTGGACACGGGCCGCACCGACTTGCTGTGGGAAGCCATGCGCGACCGCTTGCACCAGCCGAAGCGCCGGACGCTGGTTCCGGGGTTGTCAGACGCGCTCGATATTCCCCGGCAGCCGGGCCTGCTCGGGGTCGCCCTGAGCGGCTCTGGACCGAGCGTGCTCGCCCTGGTCACCGGGCGTGCCCGGGAGATCGGCCAGCAGATTGTCGCAGCCTTCGCGCGGCAGGGCATCCGCTCGACCGTTCGGGTGCTTCCTGCGGGCGTCTCCGGCACTCGCGTAGGTGGCCGCTCGGCGGTTTGAGCAGTCCGACCCAATTTTTCGCAAATTTCGGGAACTTTTGGCCCTCCTCGACGGAACCTGAATCAGACTGACCCAAGCAGGAGAGGCCCCCAAAACTGGGAAGCGCTGGGGGCCTCTCTTCGCTCTTGCCCCGGACTCCCGGTCGTCCCAGGGCCGCTTGATAGCCGGGAGGCCGCTCGGATTTGAAAGCAACCCGCCCGCCGGATTAAGAGCATCCAATGAAGCGTTAGAAGAGGAGGACTTCAAATGATTTCGAGTCATCGCAGCCGTGTCTTGCTGGCCGTACTGCTTGTTCTGCCATTTGGTTTTGCCGCGTCCGCCTTGGCGCAATCTCCCGGCGGCGGCCCGGATCAGGGCCAGGGACCAGGTCCAAACCAAGGCCAAGGTCAGGGTCCAGGCCAGGGTCCAGGAGGATGGCAACGCGGCGGCCCGCGAGGACCGATGTCTCCGGACGATCGCCTGAAGGAGATGACCGCGGACCTGAACCTGACCGCCGATCAACAGGCCAAGATCAAGCCGATCCTGGTGGATCAGCAAAAGAAGATGGACGATTTGCGAAACGACAATTCCAGCGGCGGCGATCGCCAGGCCATGCGCCAGAAAATGGAGCAGATTCGCACCGACGCCAACCAGAAGATTCGAGCCCTGCTCGATGACAAGCAGAAAGCGAAATTTGATCAAGAAGAGCAGGATCGCGAGCAGAGGATGCAACGCCGTGGCGGACCGGGCAATGGTCCAAATAATGGGCCCAACAACGGGCCGAATAATGGGCCGGACAACGGATCGAACAACGGACCTAACAATGGGCCAGGAAATCCTCCTCCATCAAACTGACGCGCTGACGCGGCGGGATGTAATAACGGCGAGTGTCGGGCAGAAACGCTAAATGCGGGCGGAATGAGCGGCCGCGCTACTTAGCGCGGTCGCTTTCGCCGAGCAGCTCTTCCTTGGCCGCTGCCAATTCCCGGCGCTTCTCTTTATCGACCACGGGGAAGCAGAGATTCAGCCCCTCGAGAGTTTCCACGATCGCGGCCGCGACCACCAGGCGCGCAAACCATTTGTGGTCGGCCGGCACAACGTACCACGGCGCGCGTCGCGTGGCAGTGGAGCGAATCGTCTCCTGGAAGGCTTTCTGGTATTTCTTCCAGAAGGCGCGCTCGTGCACATCGGCCAGCGAAAATTTCCAATTCTTCTCGGGGCGATCGAGGCGCTCGAGAAACCGCTTCAGTTGTTCTTCGCGCGAAAGGTGCAGGAAAAATTTCAGAATCACCGTGCCGTTCCGCGTCAAATGTCTTTCATAGGCGTTAATGTCTTCGTAGCGTTCCTTCCAGATTTTTCGCGTGACCAGCGGCGGCGGCAGTTTAGTGGATGCCAGCAGTTCGGGATGCACGCGCAGGATTAGAACGTCCTCATAATAAGAGCGATTGAAGATGCCGATGCGTCCGCGTTCGGGCAGGCGCAGAGTGGTGCGCCACAGGAAATCGTGATCGAGTTCCTCGGGCGTGGGCGTTTTGAAGGAGACGACGTCGCAGCCTTCCGGATTCACGCCGGACATCACGTGCTTGATCGTGCCGTCCTTGCCGGCAGCATCCAGCGCCTGCAGGACGATCAGCAGCGACCAGCGGTCCTGCGCATAAAGTTTTTCCTGCAACACGCTCAACTGCTCGATGTCGTGCGCCAGCCGATCTTCGGCTTTTTGCTTGGATTTGAAACCGTGCGTATCGGCCGGGGCGAAATCCTTCAGACGAAAGCCACGGCCGCTCTCGACGCGAAATCGTTTTAGGAAATCGGCTGTCTCCGTCTTGGCCATGCGTCCTCCACTCATCGCAGCTGAATATTGATTTTAACAGGGTCCGAACGCTGCCGCGCTAGCGCACCAACGTCGGATACAGCCGCGCAGCGATCGCCGCCAGAATCACAAAAATCGCCGTGAGGAGCGCGAAATCCACGCCAAAACTGTGGACGCTTTGCCCGCCGGCGATCATCAGCCCGCGCAGCGCGTCCACCAAATACGTCAGCGGATTCACCCGCGCGAACACCTGCAGCCATTTCGGCATCAGCGACAACGGATAGATGGCGTTGCTCGCGAAAAACAAAGGCATCGTGAGCACTTGGCCGATGCCCATGAAGCGCTCGCGCGATTTCACGATGCACGCGATGATCAGCGAAAATGTGGCAAAAATCGCGGAGCCCATCGCCACGCCTGCGAACACGCCAAGAATCGGCAGCACCCTCCACTGAATTTGGATGTGCAACGCCAGCGCCAGCAGATAAATGATCACGCACTGCATCGCGCCGCGAAACCCGGAGGAGATGGCCTTGCCCAGCACGAACGAAACGCGGTGCGCGGGGCTGACCAGCAATTTGTGGATGATGCCGAGGTCGCGCTCCCAGATCACGGCGATCCCATAGAAAATCGCAGCGAAGAGGACGCTTTGCGCCAGGATACCTGGCGTCATGAACGCGAGGTACGACACGTTGCCCGTGGGAATTCCGCGCACGCGGCTGAACACTTGGCCGAATACCACCAGCCACAATGTCGGCTGCACCGCGCGCGTGAACAGTTCCGTCGGATCGCGCAGCACCTTTTTCAATTCGACTTCGGCGATGGCCGCGCTTTCGGTGAACAGGCTGAAGATTGAGGAGCGCTCAGCCGAGACGGCTGGCAACTCTGCGTGTGCGTCGGATGTCGCCATAATTTCCTCCTTCGCTGATGGAGCCGCCGCTATAGTGCGCGAACACGTCGTCGAGCGTGGCGCCTTCGCCGAGCCCCGATTTGAGTTGCGCAGGCTGGCCGATCACGCCGATCTTTCCCTGATGCATGATCGCCAGCTCGTCGCATAACTCGTCGGCTTCATCCATGTCATGCGTAGTGATCAACACAGTAATTCCATAGCGCTCTTTCAATTCGTGCAGGCGATCCCACACCGTGTGCCGCGCCACTGGATCCAATCCGATGGTCGGTTCGTCGAGAAAAAGCACGCTAGGCCGATGCAGCATGGCCTGCGCGAGTTCCAGGCGGCGAATCATTCCGCCCGAGTAAGTGCGCACGAGCCGCTTGGCCGCGTCCGCTAGGCCCATGAACTGAAGCGCCTCGACAATGCGCTCATTGCGTTCCGCCCGCGCCATGCCGTAGAGCTTGGCCGAAAGCGCCAAATTCTCGAAGCCGGTCAGCGCGCCGTCTGCGGAAAGCATTTGCGGCACGTAGCCGATGCGGCGGCGCACTTCAGCCGGCGTGGCGACGATGTCAAATCCCGCGACGCGCGCGGTGCCGGAAGTGGGCTCCAGCAACGTGGTGAGCATTTTGATCGTGGTGCTTTTGCCCGCGCCGTTGGGTCCGAGCAGACCGAAGATTTCGCCGTGCGGCACGGCCAGCGAAATGTGATCGACTGCGAGCGTTTCGCCGAATGATCGCGTCAGCGCGAAAGTATCAATCGCGGTGACGTTGGCGGGGCCGGCGCTGGCTTGCGCGCTCATGTGTGCCGCGCGATGTAGAGAAGTAGGGTAAAAATCGCCACCGGAATCAGCGCCAGCATCACGTAGAACGCGATGCGCCGCAACCACGGCGAGCGTTTCTTCCGCCAATCGTGCATTTCCGGCCGATCGGAGACGCCGACTTTATCGAGGTGCTCGAGATCGCCGGCGAATTCTTGGGCATTGGCGTAGCGGTTTTTCGGATCGCGTTCGAGCGCGCGGTAAATCACTTCCTGAAGCTCCGGCGAAATTTCGGGATTCAGTTCGCGCGGCGGCATAAAGTTGTTCAGCAAGCGGTCGTTCATGATGACGAAAGCGTTGGGCCCGTGGAAGGGCACTTCGCCGGTGACCATCTCATACAAAATCACGCCGAGTGAGTAGATGTCGCTGCGAGCGTCGCCGCGTTTGCCCCTCACCTGTTCGGGAGAGATGTAATCGGGCGTTCCCATCGCCGCGGTGAGCTTCGCGAACGTCAGCCGGCGCGCTCCAGCGGCGCCCGCAATTCCGAAATCGATCAGCTTCACGCGATCCTCTGAATCCACCATGATATTTTCCGGTTTAAGATCGCGATGGACCACGCCTTTGCTGTGGATGTATCCGAGCGCGCTCAGAACTCCAAGCGTGATGCGAATCGCGCGCTCCGGCGGCAATTTTTTCTTCTCGATCAGAATCTGCCGCAGCAGCCGGCCATCCACCCACTCCATCACCATGTAGATGCGGCTGCGATCGTCGTCGGTGAAGACCTTCATTACGGCGGGGTGATCCAGGTCCTTGCCGATTTGTTCTTCGCGCTTGAAGCGGTCGAAGAACGTGGGATCGCCTTCCATCTCCGGGTGGGGAACCTTGATGGCTACCGCGCGATTGTTTCGCAAATCGGTGCCGCGAAAAATCGAAGCCATCCCGCTGCGGGCAACGAGATTCTCGATGCGATAGTGATCCAGTGTGTCGCCGGGATGTAGAGAAGCCATCGGGAGCGTAGATCAGCGGCGGGCGGAGGGCCGAACTTCAGCGCAGTTTGTAGGGCCGCCCGCGGTACATGCCCACTCGTTCGACTCCTCGAACGCGGATCAATTGAACGCTGACATTATCGCTTCCATCGCGCTCATTGGCAATCTCCACCAATTGGCGGGCGGCGGTTTGCAGGTCGGTCGATGCGGAAGCCAGAATTTTTTGTATGTCGGCCGGGGGGACGGCGCCGTGCAAGCCGTCGGAGCACAGCAGCAGAATATCGCCGGCGAAAATCTGATGATCGCTGGTCTCCACGCCGATGAACAATCCGCCGCCGAGCGAGCGGCTGAGCAAATGGCGCGTTTCGCCTTCGTCGGCTTCTTGCCTGGAAATCACGCCGAGGCGCACTTGCTCGTTGGCCATGGTGTGATCGCGCGTCAGCGATGTGATGGTGCCGCGGCGAATCAAATAGCAGCGCGAATCGCCGACGTGAGCCACGGCCAGCCGATCGTGGCGCAGAAGGCAAGCCACCACAGTCGTGGCCATTCCCGCGCCGGCGATTCCGGCGGCGAGCGCCGCCTCAAATACGTGGCCATTCGCCCGCTGCACCAGGCGCTCGAGCAGTCCGAGCGGCGCCTCGCCGGCCGGAGCTGTGCGGAAGCCTTCAAGCACACTCTCTACGGCGGCGCGCGACGCGACTTCACCCTGTTCTTGACCACCGACACCGTCGGCCAGAATAAACAGCCAGCCGTGCGAGCGGCCGCGCTCCGGAGTGGGCGCCGGAGAATGACCTAGATAATCTTCGTTGTGCGGGCGGACCCGGCCAACGTCGGTGAGCTGCGCGAATTCGATGTCCAGCATAGTCGAGATCGCGGGCATGCGAAGCGGCCCCGCCGTTCGGGGAACGTTTGCAGCAGGCTGCCCTCGATAGATCTCAAACATTGATTATACCCACCGCAAAAGAAAGTGTGACGCCGCAAAAATGAACACCGGGCGGATCGCTGTCCGCCCGGTGCCCAAGGTTATTCAGGTCGCCGGGTCACGAACCGCTATTGGCTCGGCTGGCGACGAACGTCGTTCGTCCTGACATTTTGCTCGTGCGGACGAAGTAGATGCCGCCGTAGATCGCCCAGACCGCGGCTATTCCTAAGGCGGTGAACGGCTCCATTTTCGTGCCGTACCCCAGGAACGGTCCGATCAGGTAGAACGCCATACAGATTATGTTCGCGAGGATCCCGAAGGCGGGGATCAGCCAGTGACGGACCAGCTTGAAGTTCGGATGATTGTGATAGGCCACCATGCAGATGAAGCAGCTCAGCCCGTACAAAAGGAAGGTGCCGAAGTTGGAGGCCAAAGTTAGGGTTGTCCACGAGTTGGGCAGATTCGCCAGCTTGGCGTGGCTCAGGTATCCGAAACTGGACCAGAAGCCGTGAGGAAGCGCTGCGATCACGGCGTCGGTAGGCGCGCTGGAGTCAGCGAAGATCGTCGCGCATCCAACGCATCCGAGGACGGCGGAAATAATCGCCAGAGTCCAAATGGCGCGGTGAGGGCTCAGGTTCTTCGAGTGCAGCATGCCGAAGTGTTCGGGAACTTCCTGGTCTTTGCCCATGGCATACGTCACGCGCGCTCCGGTGTTGATGCAGGAAAGCGTCGTGCCGATCAGCGCCAGGAACACGGTGAACGCTTCGATCAGCATGAAGGTGCGGCCGTGGCCTTGGCCGAACAGCGCGTCGCCGACGACCACCATCATGTCGCCGATGGGCGCCGCCGATCCCCCTGCGCTGCCCATCGTGTAGCCGCTATTTAAGAAATAAAGAGCGGCAAAATACTCAAACAGGTAGCAGAAAGCTCCCTGGATGAGAAGCGACGCGATGACCGCGATCGGAATATCCTTCTTGGGGTTTTTGGCCTCGCCACCCAGCGAAGTGATGGACTCGAATCCGACCAAGATCAGGATCGCGACAGTCGCTTGCACGAATATATTGCCCATTCCGTGCGGGCTGACGACGGACTTAGCGCTCGGATGAGTCAGGAAATTGCCGCTGCTGTCCGTGGTCGGATAGCTGATCGTGTAGGGAACCTTATTGCCGGACGCGTCGAGCAGCGGCAGCGGCACTTGGTTCGCGTCGCGATTGATCGTTACGGTGCCGTCCGCCGCCGTCGTCGATGCGAATTGATAGGTGTACGCCTCGCCCGTCGTCGGATCGAATTGGAATGCCACGCTGCCCGGCTTGTGGTGGATGCGGTAGCCGATGCACATCACGGAGAAAACGATCAACGCGGAGATTTGAATCACGTTGATCGCGACGCTGACGCCGGTCGAGCCGATCACCCCACGGTGAGCGATGTAGGCTACGGCGAAGGAGAAGAGGATCGCCACGAGCATCATGAACATCGGACCGGGGTTCGATGCGCTCATGAAATTCGGCCACAGCGTGCCGACCACGTATCCGCAGAAGATGCCGGTGGTGGCTACCATCACGGCTGGGTAAATCCAGTAATAAAGATGCGAGCCCCAGCCGGTGATGAATTTCATCAAGCGCGCCCACTTCCAAGCCCTCTCATGATTCAGGAACGATTGCTCGGCGAAATAGTAGGAACTGCCGGTGCCCGGATACAGCTTCGCCAGTTCTGCGTAGGACACCGCGGTCGCCAAACACAGCAGGAGAGCGAGAACGATGCCCGCCCACATGGCCGGAGACGTTGCGCCTTCGGTCGACTGGGCATAAAAGGTCAGCCAGAGAAAGGCGCCGGGCGCAATCAGTGCCATGCCGTTCACCGTCAGCCCTGTCAGGCCTAAGGTTGGTATCATCTCAGCTTTGGCTTCATCGGCCATCGATATGTTCCCTCCTTAAGGGATTGCGGCACTTCCGTGATGGCGGCATTGTTGCGTTGATGCGCCGGTATGTAAAACGCAATTTTCCAATCGCACTGATTTAGGTTTTGTTTAGGTTTCAACGCGGGGCAAATGCGTCCGCCACGCCTCGTAGCTCGTTGAAACCAAGCAAATTGCGGACGCTGCCTCATCGCGCCATCTGGAAAAGCCGCGAAAAATCGCTGAAGACACCCCCTCAGCGAAGGCCTAATTCATTTATGATCGCTTCACGTCGGGCAGCATTGATCGCTCTCGCCGCGCAGCGCGCCGCCTCCATTCGCAGGGGTTTGGTGCGTGCTGCGCCGTTTGCTTCCGCGCGTTCCCGGCGAGTGCGACGGAACGATTGTGATATCTTAATCAGTCCCTCGGACGCGCATGCTCCGGAGGGACGCGCCCTCGGGTGATGGCGCGGCTCGATTCGCGCGCGTCGGGCGAGATCAAATCCATGAAGCTTGCAGGACTTTTATTGTTGCCGGCCGGATGGCTGCTCGTCATCTGCGCACTGGTGTTGCTGGGAGCGCCCGCGCCGCGCGGCGCATTTGTTTTTGCGGGCGTTGCGGTGGAGATACTAGGTCTCGTTCTGCTGGTCCGCGCGCATCTTGCGGAGGGGAGAGCGCACGAATGACGCCGAATTCCGCAGCCGCGCTCTCCGACACGTCCACCGTGTTGTGCATCGTCTTAATTCTGCTGGTTCCATTCGCCGCTGCCGGTCTGGCGCTAATCAACACCGGATTGGGCCGCTCGCGCAGCGCGGCGCATGCAATGTTGGGTTCGGTGCTGATCGTTTGCGTTGCGGCCGTGGTTTATTTTGTGTGCGGATTTTCCTGGCAGGGAATCGCGGGCGGCGCTGCGCACACCATAACTATTTCCGGCAATCGATGGAACTTGCTCGCGGCGCAACCGTGGTTCTTGCGCGGATTGAAATTGGATGGCTCGCCAGCGTCTCTCCAAGCTTGGCTTGGAATTCTAAGCGTGGCGATCGCCGCGATGATTCCGCTCGGCAGTGGCGGAGATCGCTGGCGCCTGGGCGCGTGTTGCGCTTCGACAGCGTTGCTGGCCGGCATTACATACCCGATTTTCGCGCACTGGGTTTGGGGTGGCGGCTGGCTGGGCCAATTGGGCGCGTTCTATGGGCTCGGGCACGGATTTCAAGACGCTGGTGGCACAGCGACAATTCAGGTGGTCGGAGGGCTCACCGCGCTGAGCATCGCGTGGATTCTGGGCCCGCGCCGGGGGAAATACGCGCTGGATGGAATGCCTGCCGCGATCCCGGGCCACAACGTTGTGTACATTATCTTCGGCTGCGTTTTAGCGCTCGTTGGTTGGTGCGGATTGAACGCCGCGGGCGCGATTCTGTACGCGGGAGTGGCCGCGCAAAGCGTCGTGCTGATCGCGGTGAATACGATTTTGGCCGCAGCCTCTGCAATGCTCGCGACCGCCATCGTCACACGAATTCGATTCGGCAAGCCCGACGCATCGCTGTGCGCCAATGGTTGGGTGGGCGGCTTGGTGGCCAGTAGCGCCGCGGCGCCATTTTTGCCGCCGGCAGGCGCGATGTTGGTGGGCATCGGAGCGGGCCTCGTCGTGCCGCTGGCGGTTGAGTGGCTTGACGTGCGTTTCGCCGTCGATGACCCCAGCGGCGCCGTTTCCGTGCACGCCGTGACGGGAATCTGGGGTCTCGTCGCGCTCGGTTTGCTGGCGCGCTTTCCCGATGCCGCTCACGCCGGAGCAAGTGAGGCGCCCGGACAGTGGCTCGCGCAACTTGTGGGCATCGCCACGCTCGTCGGCTTCGTTCTGCCGCTGACGTATGGCCTCAATTGGCTGCTCAATCGATTCATCCCGCAGCGGGTCGCGCCGGAAGGTGAGCGCCAGGGCCTGGACCTTTACGAATTGGGCGCGGGCGCGTATCCGGAATTCCTGACGCATTCCGACGAATTCCTGCAGCGGTAAGAGCCTCGCCCTGCGCCCGGCGCATCAAATCCACTGCCAGAATTGCACTCACCTTCAGGAGAACTCGCCATGAAGCATCGCAAGCTGGGTCAATCGCCGCTCGAAGTGTCGGTAGTCGGATTGGGCTGCAACAATTTCGGCAACCGCGTGGACCTAGAGGGCACGCGGCGCGTCGTGCACACGGCGCTCGATCTGGGAATCACGCTGTTCGATACCGCGGACATCTACGGCAATAAAGGCGGCTCGGAAACTTTTCTCGGCCAGAGTCTCGGCGCGCGGCGAAAGGACATCGTCCTCGCGACGAAGTTCGGCATGGCGATGGACGAAGCCGAAACCCTGCGCGGCGCTTCGCGTGCGTACATTATGTCTGCCGTGGAGGCCAGCCTGGGCCGTCTGGGCACCGATTGGATCGACCTCTATCAGTTGCATCGTCCCGATCCGAAGACGCCGATCGAGGAGACGCTGCGCGCGCTGGAAGATTTAATTCAGCAGGGCAAGGTGCGCTACATCGGCTGCTCGAATTTGCCGGCGTGGCAAGTGGTGGAAGCGCAGTGGACGGCGCGCAAAATCGGCTCCCACGCCTTCATTTCTTGCCAGGATGAATACAGCTTGATTGTGCGCGAACCCGATCGCGAATTGATTCCCGCCGCGCAGGCTTATGGCCTCGGCGTGCTGCCGTATTTTCCGCTGGCTGGCGGTTTCCTCACCGGCAAGTACAAACGCGGCCAGCCGATGCCCGCGGGCGCGCGCCTGAACACGGCCAAGCATCTCGCCGATCGCTACATCACCGACGCAAACTGGGCAATCGTCGAGAGCCTGGAGAATTTTTGCGCGCAACGCGGCCGCACCCTTCTCGATCTCGCCATCGCGTGGTTAGCCGCGCGGCCGCAGATTTCCAGCGTGATCGCCGGCGCCACCAAGCCCGAGCAGGTCGAGCAAAATGTTCGCGCCGCGGAGTGGACGCTCTCCGCCGAGGAACTCGCCGAGGTTGATCGCATCAGTCCCGCTCCCGCGGCGCCGTGATTCGCTGCGATGGCCGCGGCCACTTCGTTCAATTTTGTTTGGATTCGTAGCCTGCGCAGGAGCGCACGGGCAGCGCCGGATATTTCGCGAACGATGGATTGGTAAAGGAAAGCTGGCAGAGGTAGAAACTCGCGCCACGGTCCGAAACTACTTGCTGCGCGTATTTGCAATCGGCGCAAAGGCCCGCGCGCAATCGTTCTTCGCGCGCTTCTGATTCTGAGGACACTAGGTATCGCGGCCGCGCAGTATGCGAGCGGCGCGCGCGATTCCATTGTCGGCTTCTGCGCCACCATTCGTTTCGCTGCGCGCTCCCGCAGCGGCTTCCGCACCGTCGCCTTCGGCAGAAGGGGCATCGCCTTCGCCGGGCGCGAGGAACAAATTCTCTTCGATGCCGTGCTGCTTGGTGTAAAGCTCGTAATAGCGGCCGCCGCGCGCGTAAAGCGACGCATGCGTGCCGCGCTCCACGATGCGCCCGCCTTCGACGACGAGGATTTGGTCTGAGCGGCGAATCGTCGAAAGGCGATGCGCGATCACGAAAGTGGTGCGCCCGCGCATCAGGTAAGACAATCCTTCCTGAATCAGCGCTTCCGATTCGGAATCCAGGCTGGAAGTCGCTTCATCCAGAATCAGAATGCGTGGATCGGCCAGGATGGCGCGCGCGATCGAGATTCGCTGCTTCTGTCCGCCGGAAAGGCGCACACCGCGCTCGCCAATCACCGTCTGGTATTTTTCCTCGAACGCTTCGGCAAATTCATCCACGCGCGCGATTCGGCACGCCGCCAAGATATCGTCCTCGGAGGCATCGGGGCGCGAGAACGCCACGTTCTCGCGAATCGTTCCGTCGAACAGGAATGTGTCTTGCAGCACGATCCCAAGCTGCGTGCGGAAAGTTTCCAGTCGCACCGTCGCCAAATCCACGCCGTCAACCAGCACGCGCCCGGAATTCGGCGTGTAGAACGCGGCTACCAGTCCGATGATCGTGGATTTCCCCGCGCCCGATGGGCCCACCAGCGCGGTCACCGTGCCCGGCCGTGAGTCAAAGCTCACATCGTTCAACACCATGCGGCTTTTTTCGTACGCGAAGTTGACGTTGTCGAACGCCACGTCGCCGCGAATCGTTCCGATCGCCACGGTGCGCTGGGGATCGGTGTCTTCCACATTTTCTTTCAGGATTTCAGTGGTGCGCTCAAGACCCGCCATCCCGTCGCTGAACTGCGGCCCGATGCTGACAATTTGAAAGATCGGCGAAACGAGCATCGCCATGTAGCCCACGAACTTCAGGAACATGCCGAATGTCATTTGCCCGGCGACAAGCGCCGCGCCTGGGCTGGGAATTCGCTGCACGCCCAGATAAATGCTCAGAGCGCTCACGGTGCCGAGCAGCACCGTGGAAGCTAAGCTCATCACCGAGGTAGCGGTCAGCGTTTGCAGCACATTCTGCAATAGACGCTGCACGCCGGCGCCAAAAACCTCTTCCTCGCGCGCCTCCGCGCGGTAGCCTTTGACTACGCGAATGCCTCCCAGAGATTCCGCCAGACGCCCGGTAACCTCCGCATAGATCTTCGAGCGCGCGCGGTAAATCGGACGTATCCAGCCGATCGCCACGTTCAGGCTTAGTCCCGTAGCCAGCAGAATCACAAGAACCACGGACGTCAAGACCACACTGATGCGCATCAGCAACACGAAGGCGATCACGGCCGTCATGATGCTGCCGGCGAAATCCACCAGGCCCGTGCCCATCAGGTTTCTTAGCCCGTCGACGTCGGTCATGATCCGCGTCAGCAGCGAGCCCGATTTATTCGCGTCATGGAACGAGACCGCCAAGCGCCCGATATGCGCCTGCACCCGCGTGCGCAGTTCCGCGATCATGCGCTGCGCCGCCTTCGAGAGCAGTTGCGTCAGCGCGTAGGACGTCGCGCCTTGAATGATGGTCGCACTCAGAATGGCAATGACGATTGGAACCAGCAGGTTTCGCTGCCCGTTGTGGATCACCTTGTCGTACAGAGGCTGCATCGACGCGGGCAGCACAAAGCCCGCGAGCCGGTTCAGCGCCATCAAGAAGAATCCGATCAGCAGCAGCCAGCGCTGTGGCCGCACAAACACCCACACTTCCGGCAGCAGCGTCAGAAAGCTTCCCGCCGAAGCCTTGGCCTTTTTCCCGCCGGCGCTCGGATCGCGAGCGTCTCTGCTGCGAGCTGTGTATGAGTGGGAGTGGATTCCGCGCATAAATTCTAGGCCCTCATATTACCCGTTCGCCGCAAATCCGCCTACCTTGCCGGGGTGAGTCAGTTCTTCCCGAAGCGTTACGTTTCTGACCATTGGAGATCGCTCTCGGGCTTCGCCCAACCCCCTTTGACTATTGATAATAAATCACTTAGCGCATGGCGGCCCGATTGCAATCTCTACCTGCGGCATTGTGTCCATGCGTATCTGATGTGGCTTGGGGCGATTTAAATACATTCTGCGAGGCGAAAATCGTGAACGATTCCTCTCTGAAGTCGCATGTTGCGAGCGTGGTTCTGGTCGTTGCAATCGCGGGGGCGTCGCTGTTCTTGGCAGCGCCGCCGCTGCGTGCGAAGACGCCGGTCTACAACCGCGGCGAGTTGCTCTCGATGGATTCGCAATCGTGCGGCTCAACCGAAAGCGGCGGGAAGACTGTCGCTGGCGAAATCCTGGGCACCGATGCGGGGCACCACACCACCCAGGAAGTTCTTTGCCAGGACTACGTGCTGCAATCTGATCGCCTCATCTATCACATTCGCGTGAAGGATGCGAAGCACCCTGTGCTTCTGCCCGTCGGCAACGCCGTCGAATTCAGGATCGAGAAAAGCTCGCTATTTCTCCGCGATCCGGAAAACGGCAAGCAGGAACACGAATACGTGGTCATTTCTATGCAGACGCGAACCGACGTGAGCACTGCCGGCGCCGCCGGCTCCGCGCGCGCGACGACCGCCGCGACCGACGCCACCGCCGAACCGAAGCCCTAGGCAAACGCGCATCCGCGCAATTCGATGCCGCGAATCGGGGCGAATCCCGGCTCAAGCAACATCGGCCCGCGCAGCACACCGCAGCGCGCCAAGGATTGCCCCCTAATCCCCGGTGATGGTAAATTGGTCTTTCGGAGACGGATGCCACTGCGTGGGTAGTGTCCTTAGTCCGTGCTTCGACCTCTCGTAGCACCCATTTTGCCCCGGACTTTGCGGAGCGCCAGTCGTCGATGGAGACACTTCTCAACGTCGTTTGGGTCCTGCTGGTCATAGCAGCCCTATGCGTGTGGCAAAGGCGCTGGGTCCGCCAGCGGGCAGCGTCGCGCCGGAATCGCCTCCAAGAATGGACAGCGTTTGTTTGCGTCATGGTGATGATGTTTTACGTCGTCTCCATGACGGACGATCTGCACCCTGAAATTTTCCTGTGTGACGGCAGCACCAGCGGACGACGCACTATGCTTGTCCGGCCGCCCGCGCAGCGGCCAGTCGTGAAAATCGGCGGGGCGGCATCTCCAAGCGCTGCCATCGTCACTCGCGCCGATTTCGCGAATCCGCTGGGAATCGCCGAGGCCATCGCGCTTCCGGTCCAGTCTGCGTTTTCTTATTTCGCTCTCGATCGTGCAATCGCCCCCCGCGCGCCCCCCATCGCCCTCTAAGCGTCTTGCATGCGAAGCTTCGGAGCTTGCTCCGGGGTTTCATTCACATTCCCTCTCAATAAATCATCGCGCCCTTTCGGGCCGGCCCTTCATTGCGGACCGGCACTTCGGACTGGCGCTATGGACTCGCGCAACGCGCCGGCATGCGGACTGCGAAGGCCCGCAATGGAGCGCGCGCGAATGCGGATTACCGCAAGGGAGTTTCGTCGATGAAAGCAGCATGGTTGCTGGCAATGAGCGTCGCCTTTGTGACGGCGGGGTGTGGGAGCGGCCAGGGAAATCCCGCGGCCGAAGCGCCGCCATCCGCCCAGGTGGAGCACGATCAGGATTCGAGCATCATCCAGGTGGATCATCCTGAGCAGTTCGCGGTGGTCGCCGCCGTTGAGCACGACGCCGCACCCGAGCTGGTCGTCACGGGCACAGTGAATCCGGACATTTCACGCACGGTGCCGGTGATTTCGCTGGCGTCTGGACGCGTCGTTGAAATTCGCGCGCGTCTCGGTGACACCGTGAAGAAAGGCCAAATTCTAATGCGTGTTCAAAGTTCGGATGTCGCCGGAGCGTATTCCGACTATCAAAAAGCTGTGGCGGATGAGCAGCTGGCGAGCACTCAATATGACCGAGCGAAGGACCTCTACGCCCACGGCGCAACCTCGTTAGGCGATCTTCAGGTCGCAAAGGATACCGAAGACAAAGCCAAAGTTGATGTGGCAACCACCGAGGAACACTTGCGGTTGATTGGCAGCGATCCAGATCACCCCTCCGGAATCGTCAATGTCTATGCTCCGGTGTCCGGCGTGATTACAGATCAACAAGTAACGAACGCCGCCGGCGTGCAGGCTCTATCCTCGACCAATCCGTTCACGATTTCGGATCTGTCCTACGTTTGGGTGATCTGCGACGTTTACGAAAACAACTTGCCCAACGTACGCCTGGGCGACACGGCCGACATTCGCTTGGACGCGTATCCGGACCAGCTCTTCCACGGCACCATCAGCAATATTGGCGCGGTCCTCGATCCGAGCCTTCGCACCGCCAAGGTGCGGATCGAAGTCAAGAATCCAGGACTGATGCGTCTGGGCATGTTCGTAGGCGCCACGTTCCACGGGCAGAAAAAGGAATCGCACGCGGCGGTGCCGGCAACGGCAATTCTGCATTTGCACAATAACAACTGGGTTTTTATGGTCGCCGGACAAGGCAAGTTTCAGCGCGTGCAAGTTACGAGCGGAGACACTCTGCCCGGCAACATGCAAGAGGTGATTTCCGGCATCAAGCCCGGCACGCGGGTTGTTCAGGACGCGCTGGCGTTCGAGAACACGGTGGAGCAATAGATGAAATCTTTCGCCGCGGTGATGCTGCTTTTGCTCTTTTATCCGGCCGTTGGCGGGGCTCAATCCGCGCCTGCGCAAGGCGACCACGAGCTGGAGCTGTGGACTGGCGGCGGCCACAGCGCGAGCGGAGGCGTCGGAAACATCGGCACTTGGAATCTGGGCCTGCGCTACGGCTGGATTCTTACGGGCCTCCACGGACCCGGCATTCTGCGCGGCCAATTTGAGTACGCCGTGGATGTCGCGCCGGTCTATTGGATTTTTGAGCCTGGCGGAACGGCCTATGGCCTCGTGCTCGATCCGATCGCTTTGAAATGGGATTTCCGGCAGCGCGGCCGCGTTGTCCCGTATCTCGAAGCCAGCGGCGGCACTTTATTCACCAGCCGCCGCGTGCCGCCCGGAATCTTGCGGGTGAACTTTGCATCCGGCGCCGCGATTGGCGCTTATTTTCCGGCTGGACGAGTCGCTTGGAGCACGGAACTCCGCTGGACGCACATCTCCAATGCCGGCCTCACGGACCCGAACCCCGGCACAAATACGATTCAAGTGCGGCTGGGCCTTAGCGATTTCAGGCATCGGAAGCAGGCAGGCCACTGATGATTCGCAAGATTGTCGATTTTTCGCTGAACAACCGCTTTCTTGTTCTCGCGGCCGCACTGGTGCTGTTTGGTTGGGGCGCCCTTTCGTTTCATCAACTTCCCGTTGAGGCGTATCCCGACGTCGCCGACAACTACGTTGAGATCATCACCCAATGGCCGGGAATGTCCGCGGAGCAAATCGAACAACAGGTCACGATTCCGTTGGAAATCGCGATGAACGGCATTCCGCACGTTACGCACCTGCGTTCGTTTTCGCTGTTCGGACTCTCCGACTTGAAGCTGATTTTCGACGACGACGAGGCCAACGCCTGGGATCGCGAACGAGTTCTTGAGCGCCTCACGCAAGTTACGCTGCCTCCCGGTGTCGTTCCGCAGATGGGAACCGATTGGAGTCCCGTCGGGCAAATTTATTTCTTCACGCTGCACAGCACGAATCCCGACTACGGCGTCATGCAGTTGAAATCTCTCGAGGATTGGGTGGTCGAGAAAAATTTCAAGGCCGTGCCGGACATCGTCGACGTAGCGAGTTTTGGCGGTCCGACGCTCGAGTACCAGGTTCGCGTCGATCCCGACAAACTGATTGCTTACGGACTCAGCCTCGCCCAGGTCGAACAGCAACTAACCAACAACAACGCCAATGCGGGCGGCAGCTTTATCGAAGCCGGCTCGCAGCAAGTGAACATCGGCGAAGTTGGATTGGTGAAGAATGTTCAGGATATCGAAGACACGGTTTTGGTCACGAAGACTGGCACACCTCTGCGCGTGAAGGATATCGCCGTGGTCGCCGAAGGCCCGAAGATTCGCCTGGGCCAGTTCGCGCGCGCAATTCATCGCGAAGACGGCAAAATCATCGATAACGACGACGTGGTGTCGGGCATCGTCCTGCTGCGCAAGGGCGCGAACGCAGACACGGCGCTTGCTGGAATCCACGCCAAGGTCGAGGAGCTGAACGACCGCATTCTGCCTCGCGGTGTAAAAGTTGTTCCGTTCATCGACCGCAGCGACTTGGTGCACTTCACTACGCATACGGTGCTGCACAACCTTACGGAAGGCATGATTTTGGTGGCGATCATCCTGTTCCTGTTTCTGGGGAATGTTCGCGGCGCACTTATTGTGACTATCACGATTCCGTTTGCTCTGCTTTTCGCCGCCACGTGTTTGAATCTGAATCACATTCCCGCGAACCTGCTGTCGCTGGGCGCTCTCGATTTCGGAATGGTCGTGGATGGCGCGGTTGTAATGGTCGAAAACATCGTGCGTCACTTGGCCAAGCGCCGAAACGGAAATGGCAATGGTGACGCGACCGAGATCGATTCAAAGCCCGCGTTGGAGATAATCCGCGAAGCCGCGCACGAAGTGCAGCGCCCGGTGTTCTACGCGATCGCCATTATCATCACGGCGTATCTTCCGATCTTCACTCTACAGCGCGTGGAAGGGCGCCTCTTCAAGCCCATGGCCTGGACGGTAGCGTTCGCTCTTCTAGGCGCGCTGGTATTTTCGATGCTGATCGCGCCCGTGCTGTCCAGCTTCCTGCTTTCCAAATCGGCGCGCGAATGGCGCAATCCAGTGTTGAGTTTTCTTACGGAGCGGTACCGCAAGGACGTTCGCTGGGCAATCGAGCATCGCCGCACAACGTTGGGCGTTGCGATCGCGAGCTTATGTTTCGCGTTGTACCTCGCCCTCGGCGGAGTTATCGGCTCCGAGTTTCTTCCGCACCTCGATGAAGGCGCGCTCTGGGTGCGCGGAACGCTTGCTCCCAGCACCGGACCCTCCGAGGGATTACGGGTCGCCAATCAAGCCCGCGATGTCCTTTGCTCCTTCCCCGAAGTTCCTCAGTGCACCAGCCAAGTGGGACGCCCGGATGACGGCACGGACACAACCGGTTTTTTCAATACCGAATACTTCGTCGATTTGAAGCCCAAAGAACAGTGGCGCCCCGTTTTTCATCAAAACAAAGATGAA
The DNA here is from genome assembly GCA_050014395.1 of Candidatus Acidiferrales bacterium. Classification (GTDB taxonomy): domain Bacteria; phylum Acidobacteriota; class Terriglobia; order Acidiferrales; family UBA7541; genus DASPOJ01. Next base: position 38,551 of record JBEKDK010000013.1, read on the forward strand.
CTGATCGCCGCCATGAATCGCGAACTCAGCAAAATTCCCGGCGCCGACTGGGGTTTTTCACAGCCCATTGAAGACAACATGGAAGAAGCGGTTAGCGGCGTGAAAGGCGAGCTAGCCACGAAAGTGTACGGCGACGACCTAATCGTCCTCGAGCAAAAAGCCGATCAGATCGTGGATGTGATGCGCCAGGTGAAAGGCATCGAGGATCTTGCCGTCTTCCACGTTCTGGGACAGCCGAACATCAACTTTCGGGTAGACCGAGATCAGGCCGCGCGTTATCAAATCAACGTCGCGGACATCCAAGACTCGATTCAGACCGCCGTCGGCGGCACTGCGCTGACGCAGGTTCTACAAGGCGAAGCGCGGTACGATCTCGTGCTTCGCTACCTGCCGCAATTCCGCACGACGAAGGAAGCCATCGAGAACATCCGCCTGCTGTCTCCTTCCGGCGAGCGAGTCTCGCTCGCGCAGCTCTGCAAGGTTACGGAGCAAGACGGCGGCTCGGAAATTTACCGCGAGGGAAATCAGCGCTACGTCGCGATCAAGTACAGCGTGCGCGGCCGCGATCTGGGCGGCGCCGTCGAAGAAGCGATGCAAGAGGTGAACCAAAAAATTGCGTTGCCGCGCGGCTACCACATTGATTGGGAAGGCGAATACGAAAGCGAAAAGCGCGCCCAGGCGCGCCTGTTATTCATCGTGCCGATCACTATTCTGGTGATTTTTCTGATTCTCTACACGATGTTTCGCTCGCCGAAGTGGGCTGCGCTGATTCTTGTCACGGTTGCGATGGGCAGCGTCGGCGGACTCTTGGCTCTTTTGATAAGCGGAACACATTTCAGTGTGTCTTCGGGCGTCGGCTTCCTGGCGCTGTTCGGCGTGTCGGTGCAAACCGGCGTCATCATGCTCGAATACATCAATCAACTCCGCGCGCGCGGCCACACCACCGAAAATGCAGCAGTGGAAGGCGCGGTGCTCCGGCTACGGCCCATCATGATGACGATGTTGGTGGCCACGCTCGGCCTGCTGCCCGCCGCGCTTTCTCACGCCATTGGCTCCGATTCGCAGCGGCCCTTCGCCATCGTCATCGTCGGCGGCCTGATGGTGAATTTGCTTATGAGCATCTTTATCTTGCCTACGCTGTACGTCTGGTTCGCGCAGCGGAACGACAAACTTCCCGAGCCGGAAGCAGAGTTTGAGATGTAGTCCAAAGCCGGAGTCCGCGCTGTTTCCGGTCACATTCGATTGATGTGGTAAAATTACTGGACTGAATCGAGCGGTAGAGCGCGGTTCTGCGTGGGGGAGATCATGATTCGAGAGTTGTCACCCGAGCGCGTGGCGGAAGCGCCGGACGCCATCGTGATTGATGTGCGCGAGTATCCCGAATATGCCGCCGGGAACATCGCGAAGTCGCGCCTTGTGCCGCTTTCCACATTGAAGCGCGCGGCGGAAAATTGGGATCGCAACGAGAACTACATTTTCGTCTGCAAAGTCGGCGAGCGCAGCCTGCGCGCGGCCGAACAGATGTCCGCGTTGGGCTTCGCCAACGTCGCGAATCTCACCGGCGGCATTGACGCCTGGAAAGCGCAGGGCCTTCCGCTCGATCGCCTAGAGACGAAAGTTTGGTCGCTCGAGCGCCAAGTGCGCGCGGGGGCGGGAAGTCTAGTTCTGATCACCGCCATCCTGGGATTGACAGTGTGGAAGTGGTTTTTCGCCGGAACAATCTTCGTCGGCGCGGGATTGACCTTCTCTGGAATCACCAATTACTGCGGCATGGCGATGCTGCTCGCGAAGATGCCGTGGAATAAGCCGCGAGCTGTGCCGGTTGCCAAGCCATCGGAAGCCGCGCCCGCGCTTCGCTAAGATAAATCTCCTCACGCCTTAGAGACCGTCGTCCACACTTCCATCGCGCACGATTCACGGTTGGCCCACGCGCAGTTGGGGATGCGCCTCAGCGCTCCGCGCCGGCCGAGGCACAGAAGGGCGTCGTTGACGATCCACGAAATGCGTTATTCGTAGCGTAGAGAATCCATCGGATCCACGCGCGAAGCGCGCCGCGCGGGAACGTATGACGCGAACCAGCACACTGCGCCGAGCAGCGCCACAACGGAGACGAACACCGTTCGGTCCCACGTCTTCACGCCGTAGATCAGGCTGGCCATAAATCGCGTGAGGCCGAGCGCCGCGCCCACTCCAATCACAACGCCGATCACCGCAAGCCGCATTCCCTGAAACACAACCAATTTGCGCACGTCTTCCGGGCGTGCTCCCAGCGCCATGCGGATGCCGATTTCCTGCGTGCGCTGCTGCACGGAGCAGGCCATCAATCCGTAGATCCCGATCGTGGCCAGAAGCAGCGCGACTCCCGCAAAGGCCGTGAGCAGCGTCGTGCCGAAATCCCGTATCGCCGTCGATTCTCCGATGACTTGCTGCATCGTGCGGATATGCGCGACGGGAAGTCCGCCGGTCGCGACGCGCAGCTCTTTTTGGATGTCTGCGCTTAAGGAGAGCGGCGCCGTTTTGGTGCGGATCGCCCAGTTGATGGGAAGCACGCGTGTCTCAAGCGCGGTTATGCCGTCGGCCACTTGGGCCTCCGGCACGTGCATCATCGGCACAGGATCGCTATCGAGGCCCGCGTCGCGCGCGTCGCCGACAATTCCGACTATTTGCCGCGGCGGCTCCTGAAATTCCGGGCCAACGTTGTGCCCAATCGTGATGCCTGCTCCCAAGGCGTTGCCGTTGGGCCAATATTTCTTGGCCATCGATTCGCTGATCACCACGACGCGTTCCGAGCTAGCAGCGTCGTCATCTTCGGTGAACACGCGCCCGCGAATCAGAGGTATCCGAAACACCTGGAAGTATTGCGTGGAGACGTTGCGCCATTCTTCGTCGCCGTCATTCGCGCCGGCGGCATGCGCTTGCCCTTCGATCGTGAACGGCAAGTCGATGTCCAAGCCCGACGCGGGAAGGCAACACGTGCTGGCAACAGCTTCCGCGCCCGGCAGGGCGTCGACGCGACGCTCGACTTCGCGCACGGCCTGGGCCACGCCGGCCGTCTTCGCAAATCGAGTGCCGGAGAGAGACATCTCCATCGTCAGAACATTGTGCGCATCGAATCCGGCCTTTTCCGAGCGCATGGTTTCAAAGGTGCGAATCAGCAGCGCCGCGCCCACCAGCAAAATCAGCGCCAGCGCCATTTCCGAAACGACCAGAATCGAGCGCGCCTTGTTGTGGCGGAATCCACTGCCCGTGCGCGATCCGCCTTCCTTGAGCGTCGTGCTCAGATCCGTGCGCGATCCGCTGAAGGCCGGAATCAATCCGAACAGGATGCCGGTGAACAGCGCGACCACCAGCGTAAATGCCAGCACGCGCCAATCAAGAGCTATCGCCGAGCCGTGGTCGCCGACGCGCGGAATCGCGACGGGATTCACCGCGAGCAGCGGGCGCACTCCCGCATAGCCCAGCGCCAAGCCGAGCGCGCCGCCCACAAGGGATAGCAGCACGCTTTCCGTGAGCAACTGATAGATGATGCGGCGGCGTCCCGCTCCCAGCGCGGAGCGAATCGCAATTTCGCGTTTGCGCAGCGTCGCGCGCGCAAGCAGCAGATTCGCCACGTTGGCGCAAGCGATCAGCAGCACGAATGCAACCGCGCCCAGCAGAATAAACAGCGCAGGGCGAACATCCGAGACCGAGAGATCGAGGAAAGGAACCGCGGTGGCGGTTTCGTTTGCATCCATCGACGGACCGGGATATTTTCTGCGGAATTCTTCCGCGGAAACTTTCATCGCGGCCTGCGCTTGCGCGAGCGTGACGCCGGGGCGCATTCGCGCGGCGCAAACCAAGTAATGTCCTTGATCCGTGCTGTTGGGATCCGCCTGCAGCGGCAACCAAACGTCCAGGGGAAGATCCGTTTTGAATGTGGGTCCGAGCACGCCGATGATTTCGTACGGATCGCCGGTGAGGTCGATCGTTTTTCCGACGATTGCGGGATCGCCGCCGAAGTGGCCGTGCCACAATCCATAGCTGATCACGGCGACGCGCGGACCGCCCGGACGATCTTCGTCCGGCGAGTACGCGCGGCCGGCGGCAAACGGTGCGTCGAAGACGGTGAAATAATCCGCCGAGGCGTGAATTCCTTTCACCTGCTCGGGAATGTCGACGCCGGCGAGATTCATGCCGGGGCCGGCTTCATCGTACGCGGTGACGGCCTGGAAGATTTGCTTCTGCTCGCGCCAGACCATAAATTTCGGAATCGAAGTGCTGGTGCCGTTTCCTTGCGGAAAATGGCGCACCAGCGCAACGAGCCGGTCCGGCTGCGGATACGAAAGCGGCTGTAGCAGCACGGCGTTGACTACCGAAAATATCGCGGTGTTCGCTCCGATGCCCAGGGCCGGCGTGAGGATCGCGACCGCGGTGAAGCCGAGGCTCTTGCGGAGCATGCGCACGGCGTAACGGACATCGGTGAAGAAGTTTTCAATCAAGGGCCATTGCCACACTTCGCGCGTGCGTTCTTCGATCAGCGTGACGTTGCCGAATTGGCGCCGCGCGGCGGCCAAAGCTTCGGTGCGCGACATTCCGCCGGCGACAAGTTCTTCAACTTTTTCGTCCAGATGTTCGCGTATTTCTTGGGAGATATCGTCGAAACGCTGGCGGCGGCAGAACAATTGTGTGAACCAGTTCATCGAAGCACCTCGCCCCGCGAGGGCCGGCAGGCACCGCCGCGCGCGCGACAAATAATTCTCATGACTTCACCGGCGCCAGAACGCGTGTGACGCCTTCGAGCATGCGCTCGAATCGCGACACCTCGTGCTCCAGATGCTTTTTGCCGGCCGCAGTGAGCTTGTAAATTCGGATTCGGCGATTGGTGGACGACACGCCCCACTCCGCGCTGACCAATTTAACTTTGAGCAGGCGCTGCAGAGCGGGGTAGAGCGAGCCTTCTTCGATTTGCAGCAAATCGTTGGAGGCCCGCTTGATGTGTTGCACCAGCGCATAGCCGTGCAGCGGCTGGTGCTTCAGCGTGCGCAGAATCATCATCTCCAGCGCGCCGGGGAAAAGATCGCGTTGTTCGTTCGATTTCGTCACGGCAAAGACCTCGCGGGCTTCTTGCCTCACACTATGTTTACCAAGGCCTAGAGCAAACTAGCCTACAAGTATTGCGGAGTCAAGCGGTTTCGCGGGCACATTCACGCCGCCACGCTCTGTGAAAAAATGTCGAGTCCTCGCAGCCTACTTAGTGACACAATACGCGGCGTCTAGGAGAGACAAACCGGGCGCTGTGTTGCGCCAGGACTATTCCGAGGTGCAGGATGAAATTTTTCAGGCTGTTGCCATGCTTGCTGATCGCCGTGTCGCTTTCGGCGAAACCCCCGGTGAAGCGGCCGATGATTTTGGGAATCGCGAACATTTCGTACTTCGTTTCGGATCTCGCGAAATCCCGCACGTTCTTTGAGGGTCTCCTCGGATATCAGGAAGCGTTCACGCTGCCCAACGCTTCGGGTGGTGTGGGACGCGTGTTCGTCAAGATCAACGATCATCAATTTCTCGAGCTGAATACCGATAAGAATCGCGGGGAAGGGCAACTGGATCACACCGCCGTGTACACCGACAACGCGGAGCAGATGCGGCGATATTTGGCGTCAAAAGGCGTGCAGGTCCCGGCGAAGGTCGCGACCGATGAGGCCGGAGACAAGAGTTTCTCGGTGACCGATCCCGATGGGCATCTTCTGGAGTTCATCCAGTCTATGCCGGGCGGCATGATCAGCCGCGATGCAGGAAAGCATCTGCCGGACACGCGCATCTCCGACAGCATCTTGCATACTGGATTCATCGTCGGCGATCTCGATAAGGCCAACGCGTTTTACAACGGCATCCTGGGATTCACGGAATTCTGGCGCGGCTCCGGGAACGGCAAAAATGTGAGCTGGATCGATATGAAGGTGCCGGACGGCGCGGATTATGTCGAGTTTATGCTGTATGGGCCGTATCCAGCGCCGGATCATCGCGGCGTAAACAATCACGTCGCGCTGCGAACCGACGACATGCAGAAGCTGGCCGGCACGCTGAAAAGCCGCGTGAAGCAAAATCCAAGTCTTTACGACAAAACAATCGTGCCCAAGATCGGCGCCGACAACAAATGGCAATGCAATTTGTACGATCCGGACGGAACGCGTCTCGAAGTCATGAATCCGACCCCGGTGTCTCCGATGCCGCCTTCGACGACGCTGCCGCCGCCGACGCACTAGACGATTGCGCGGCGCGGGTACGCCGCGGATTCGCAGCTTTTTCGATTTGTTTTTCCTATCGCTTGGCTAATTGTGTCCTCGCGGGGCTGTACCCCGGCCGCGTCGTCGCCCGGTGGCATATTCGTTGTGTTAGTGGCAGGATAATTATAGGATGCGCGTCGCAGAGGCCCAGCCCGGAATGGACAGCTTTATGGCCGTTACATCGCCTTTCCCGAGCATTGCAGCCGAAAAGCAAACCGGCTTTGACACGTGGATGGAGCGCGCCCTGGAGCACGCGGACGCCGTTCACAAGGATTGGCGGCCTGCCGCGGTGCACGATCTTAGAGTTGCGCTGCGCCGCTGCCGCACAATGGCCCAGGCGCTCGGGCAGATCGCGCCGGATGCGTCGTGGCGAAAAGTGAAGAAGGAAAGCCGCGAACTTTTCGACGCGCTCGGCGAGCTGCGCGACACGCAGGTCGAGCGGCGCTGGGTGAAGCGGCTCGCGCCCGCTGGCGAGGCGGTCCGCCGACACATGCTCCGCGTGCTTTCGCGGCGGGAACGCAAACGCCGCACGCAGGCTGCTCGCGCCCTCGATCGCTTTGACGCTAAGGCGTGGCGGAAACTCGCGCGAAAACTGGCGCCGGAGGCGGAGCAGTTTCAACGCGAACACGTCGAGTTCGAGCGGCTTGCGGTTGAAAGGCTGAATGACGTGGTCGAGCTGTACCGCCGCGCGCGCAAGGGACGCAGCCGAGTTGCCTGGCACCGCTTGCGCATCGCGCTAAAACGATTCCGCTACATCGTCGAAAATTTCCTGCCACAGCGCTACGCCGCATGGGGCCGCGAGCTTAAACACATTCAAGATTCGCTTGGCGACGTTCACGATCTCGACGTGCTGCGCAGCGAAGTGCGCCTCCGAAGCAACGGCATAGAAGAAAGCGCCCTGGTAGCGTTGCTCACGAAAATCGAAAATGAGCGCACGCAGCGCCTCGATGAATTCCGCGCTCGCGTTTCAGGCGCCAAATCCCCGTGGGACACCTGGCGCGCCAAACTCCCCATCGGCGCCATGCCCAAAGTGACGCCAGGCCTCGCACGCGCCGCCTCCTCCGCGGGATGAAAATATGAAAGCGCGACTCCTGCCGGCGGCATAAGCTGCCGGTGGAAACCCCTTTTAGAAAAGGAGAGGAGCCGCGCATGGAGGAATATATCGCATTCGACAGTCACAAGCGCT
>JBEKDK010000014.1:0-46969 GCA_050014395.1 Candidatus Acidiferrales bacterium
CCCTAGTCACGATAAAGATACGATTAGCTAACAGAAAGATTAGAGCCGGATACGAACAGCATATGCGTTTCAAGATGGAACCGTTGGAGATGAAATTTCGATGAAGTATTCCGACCAGCCCGAATCCTACGCGACGACGCTTGTGCCAATGGTCGTCGAGCAGACCAATCGCGGCGAGCGCGCTTACGACATCTATTCTCGCCTGCTGAAAGACAATATTATTTTCATCGGAACGCCGATCGACGATCACGTGGCGAACCTGGTGACGGCGCAGTTGCTCTTCCTCGAAGCCGAGGACCCGGAAAAGGATATTTCGCTGTACATCAATTCGCCGGGCGGCTCAATCACGGCGGGCATGGCGATCTACGACACGATTCAATTCGTGCGGCCCGACGTGGTGACGATTTGCGTGGGCCAGGCGGCGTCCATCGCGGCGCTGCTGCTGACCGCGGGCGCCGCGAAGAAGCGATTTGCGCTGCCCAATTCACGAATCCTGATTCACCAGCCGTGGATGTCCGGCCTTTCGGGCCAAGCGACGGACATCGACATTCACGCCAAGGAAATTCTGCGCATGCGCTCGGTGATCAATGCCCTGCTGGTGCACCACAGCGGGCAATCGGCGGAAAAACTCGAACACGACGTCGAGCGCGACTTCATCATGTCCGCGCAGCAGGCCAAGGAGTACGGCCTGATCGACGAGATCATTTTCAAGCATCGCTAGCCCGTACGTATCAGTTAGTAGCCATTTCGAGCGCGAGCGCACGGGGACGGGATATCGAACCTCAACTGGGCCTAGAATGATTTCGCGGGACTCCTTAGCCTCCGGAACCGCGAGAGGAAACAACGCCGGTGAAAAAATCGACCACCGAAGACCCGCTGCGCTGCTCGTTCTGCCATAAGACCCAAGAGCAGGTCGAGAAACTGATCAGTTCGCCTTCGGATTATCCCCGCGCCTACATCTGCAACGAATGCGTGGGCGTTTGCGAGCAGATTCTCGAGGAAGAAAAGCGCGAGCAGTCAGGCCCGGTGAATCGCCGGTTGCCAAGGCCTCCGGAGATCAAGGCGTTCCTGGATGGCTACGTCATCGGTCAGGACAAGACGAAAAAGAAACTGGCAGTCGCGGTTTACAACCATTACAAGCGCATCTTCCTGAACCGGCAGCCGGGCGACGTTGAGCTGACGAAATCGAACATTCTATTGATCGGGCCGACGGGCACCGGCAAGACCCTGTTGGCGCAAACGCTTTCGCGCATGCTGGATGTGCCGTTTGCGATCGTGGACGCAACTACGCTGACCGAAGCGGGCTACGTCGGCGAAGACGTTGAGAACATTATTTTGAAGCTGCTGCAGAACGCCGACGGCGACGTGACCAAAGCGCAGCAAGGCATCATCTACATCGACGAGATCGATAAGATCTCGAAGAAAGATGAGAACCCTTCGATCACGCGCGACGTTTCCGGCGAAGGCGTGCAGCAGGCCCTGCTGAAGATTTTGGAAGGCACGATCGCCAACGTGCCCCCGCAGGGCGGCCGCAAGCATCCGCACCAGGAATTTACGCCCGTGGACACGACGAACATCCTGTTCATTTGCGGCGGGGCGTTCGTTGGCCTGGAGAAGATCATCGAACGGCGCGTGGGCCAAAAGTCGCTGGGCTTCCATACGGATGCACAGCCATCGACGGCGAATCGCCGCAATATTGAAATGCTGGAGCAGGCGCAGCCCACCGATCTGATCCGCTACGGCTTGATCCCGGAGTTCGTGGGGCGCTTGCCGGTGCTGGGCGTGCTCGGCGACCTGGACAAGGCCGCGCTGATGCGCATTCTGACCGAGCCCAAGAACGCTTTGATTCGCCAGTATCAGCGGCTATTTGAATTCGAGAATGTGAAGCTGCAGTTTACCGACGACGCGATCGAGACCGTGGCCGAGTTGGCTCTGCAACGCAAGGTGGGCGCGCGCGGACTGCGGATGATCCTCGAAGACCTGATGCTCGAGCTGATGTACCATCTTCCTACGCAGCGCAAAGTACGCGACTTCTCCGTGACCGCCGAAATGGTGCGCGGCCGCGAAATCAACTGGGGTCTGCTCGAGAAGGCCGGCTGAGCCACAGGAAGCATAAAAGAATTCAGCACACGAATCGCCGGGCAAGAATCTGTAATCTAATGGGATACGTATAGTAGCGATGTTTAACCGCGAAAAAGCCGAATTGAAGCGCGTGCCCATGATGCCGGTGCGGGATATGGTCATCTTCCCGCAGATGATGACGCCTTTCATCGTGGGGCGCGAAAGCTCCGTGCGCGCGCTCGAAGACGCGCTGGCCGGCGAGAAGAAAATCTTCCTGGCCACGCAACACGACGCCTCGATGGACGATCCGCAGCCGGACCAGATCTACAACGTCGGCACGCTGGCGAACATCGTGCAGAGCGTGAAGCTGGCGGACGGCAACATCAAGGTGCTGGTGGAAGGCGTGGAGCGGGCCAAGGTCGTGCAAGTTTCCGTGGACGACGGCTTTTTCCGCGCGACGCTGCGCACGGTCTCCACGCGCATCGAGCCTTCGCCGCAACTGGAACAGATCGTCTCCAAAGTCACCAGCTTGTTCGAGCAGTACGTGAAGCTTTCGCAGAATTTGAATTACGATTCGATGATCGCCGCGGTTCGCGCGGACGATCCCGCCAAACTTTCCGACAGCGTAGCCTCCAACCTGCAAATCGCGGTGGAGGAAAAGCAGGAATTGCTGGAATGCTTCGATCCCCTCGAACGGCTGACGCGCGTCGCCGACATCCTGGAAGGCGAACTCGAGAAGCTGAACGTCGAGCGCAACATCAATACCCGCGTGAAGCGCCAGATGGAGCGCGCGCAAAAAGAGTACTACCTGAACGAGAAGCTGAAGGCCATCCACAAGGAACTGGGCCGCGGCGAAAAGAACGAACTCGAAGAGCTGAAAAAGAAAATCGATTCCGCGGGCATGCCCAAAGACGCCCACGAAAAGGCCACCCAGGAACTCAAACGCCTGGAATTGATGCCGCCAATGTCCGCCGAATCTACGGTGAGCCGCAATTACCTGGATTGGCTGCTGGCCATGCCGTGGAAAAAGAAATCGAAAGAGATTCGCGATATCGCGGCCGCCGAACGCATCCTAGAAGAAGACCATTACGGCCTGGAAAAGATCAAAGAGCGCATCCTGGAATATTTGGCCGTGCGGCAATTGGTGAAGAATCCGCGTGGATCGATCCTGTGCTTCGTCGGACCGCCGGGCGTGGGCAAAACGTCTCTGGCGATGTCCATCGGCCGCGCCACAGGCCGCAAATTCGTGCGCGTTTCGCTGGGCGGAGTGCGCGACGAAGCGGAAATCCGCGGCCATCGCCGCACCTACATCGGCGCGCTGCCGGGACAAATCGTGCAGATGATGAAGAAGGCCGGCACGGTGAATCCGATCTTTGTGCTCGACGAAGTGGACAAGATGTCCACCGATTTTCGCGGCGATCCTTCGGCGGCGCTGATGGAAGTGCTGGACCCGGAATTGAATCACGCGTTCACCGATCATTACCTCGACGTCGAATACGATCTCTCCAAGGTAATGTTCGTCTGCACCGCCAACGTGCTGCACACGATTCCGCAACCGCTGCAGGACCGCATGGAAGTGCTGCGCCTTCCCGGTTACACGGAATTGGAGAAGCTGCAAATCGCCAAACGCTTCCTGGTGAAAAAGCAGTTGGAGCAAACCGGATTGACCGCGGACAATGTGACCTTCACCGACGAAGGCCTGCAGCACCTGATCCGCCACTACACCCACGAAGCCGGCGTGCGCACTCTGGAGCGTGAGATTTCCAGCGTGTGCCGCAAGATTTCGCGGCGCGTGGTGAAGGAAGGGCGCGACGTCAAAGTCGAAGTGACGCCGGCCAACCTGAACGATTTCCTGGGCGTGATCAAGTTCCGCGAATTGTGGGCGCAGAAAAAGAGCGAAATCGGATTGGCCACGGGCCTGGCGTGGACCGAAGTGGGCGGGCAGGTGCTCTCGACGGAAGCGTCGCTGATGGCGGGCAAAGGCCGCTTGACTCTGACGGGCAAGCTAGGCGACGTGATGCAGGAATCGGCGCAGGCGGCGATGAGCTACGTGCGCTCGCGCACCAGCCAACTCGGGCTGCCGCGGGATTTCTACCGCCACCTGGATATCCACATGCACGTACCGGAGGGCGCGATTCCCAAGGACGGGCCTTCTGCCGGAATCACTATCGCGACGGCAATCGTCAGCGCACTGACGCGCATCCCGGTGCGCTGTGACGTGGCCATGACCGGAGAGATCACCTTACGCGGCAAAGTGCTGCCGATCGGCGGCGTGAAAGAAAAGCTGATGGCCGCGCATCGCGTCGGCATACGCACCGTGATCATCCCGAAGGACAACGAAAAAGATTTGGCGGATATTCCCGCGGAAGTGCGCGCGGACCTCACCATCTGCGTCGTCGAAACAATGGACGAGGTGCTGCAAGCGGCGCTCGAACGGCCGATTGAGCCGACAGCGCCGGGCCCGGTGCCGGAAGTCGCGGCGGAATATGGCTCCGGCCCCGAAGCCGACCAGGAATTGACGAACTAGATTCACGTAACAGGGCGAGCGTCCTCCGCTCTGTTTCCCGGGGCTGCACCAGGGTGGGCTGCCACGGGACGTTCTGGAAAGCGAAACGCGATGCGCCCTGCCGGGCGCGTCACCGATTTCCCACTGGGACCGCGATGGACGTTCCGAGGTCCGCTCGGAATTTCCCGAAATCGCAATCGAGATTTGAAAGCGAAAAACCAAGAAACTCGCAACACCAACGCCACAAGAACAAGGAAAGAAAACGATGAGCATTAGCCTGGCAGAACTGAAAGAGAAAAACATTACCGACCTGGCCAAGATCGCCAAAGATTTGGCGATTCCCGGCGCCAGCGGCATGCGCAAGCAGGAACTGATCTTCCAAATCCTGCGCGCACAGACGGAGAAAAACGGATTGATCTTCTCCGAAGGCGTGCTGGAATGCCTGCCGGATGGCTTCGGCTTCCTGCGCGCGCCGGAATACAACTACTTGCCGGGGCCGGACGATATCTACGTCTCGCCGTCGCAAATCCGCAAATTCGATCTGCGCACGGGTGACACCGTGTCGGGCCAAGTGCGCCCACCAAAGGATGGCGAGCGTTACTTCGCGCTGATCAAAGTCGAGGCGATCAATTTCGAAGATCCCGAGGTGGCGCGTAACAAAATTTTCTTCGACAACTTGACGCCGCTTTATCCGCAGGGCCGGCTGAAAATGGAAGTCGGCAAGGATGTGCTGACCGGACGCGTGCTGGACTTGCTGTGCCCCGTTGGCAAGGGACAGCGCGGATTGATCGTCGCGCCGCCGCGCACCGGCAAGACGATGATGCTGCAATCCATCGCCAATTCGATCACCACCAATCATCCGGAAGTCGCGCTGATTGTGCTGCTGATCGACGAGCGGCCCGAGGAAGTCACGGACATGCAGCGCACAGTGAAGGGCGAAGTGATCAGCTCGACGTTCGATGAGCCGCCGCAGCGCCACATTCAAGTGGCGGAAATGGTGCTGGAGAAAGCCAAGCGCTTGGTGGAGCACAAGCGCGACGTCGTTATCTTGCTCGATTCAGTGACACGTCTCGCGCGCGCCTACAACGCCGTCACGCCGCCTTCGGGCAAGGTGCTTTCCGGCGGCATTGACGCCAACGCCTTGCAGCGCCCGCGCAGATTTTTCGCCGCGGCGCGCAATATCGAAGAAGGCGGCTCGCTCACGATCATGGCCACGGCCCTGATCGATACCGGCAGCCGCATGGACGACGTGATTTTCGAAGAGTTCAAAGGCACCGGCAACATGGAAATCAATCTTGACCGCCGCTTGGTGGACAAGCGCATTTTCCCGGCGATCGATATCAATCGCTCCGGTACGCGCAAGGAAGAATTGCTGATGCCGCCGGACGAACTCAACCGCGTGTGGGTGTTGCGGAAAGTGCTCAATCCCCTGTCGCCGGTCGAAGCGATGGAATTGCTGCTGGGGCGCCTGGTGAAGACCAAATCCAACGCCGAATTTCTCGCCTCGATGTCGAGCCCGAGCTAGAGTCGAGTTCCAGCGCCGCGCCGCGTTTCGTTCAAATCACGAGAACATTCTAATTTGTCGCGCTCGGTGCCGGCGCCGCGGGCTTCGCTTGCTCGGCCGCCACCCACGCGTGGACTCGCGCGGCCAGCACGTCCATCGGCAGCGCGCCTTCGCCGAGCACCGCGTCGTGAAACGCACGCTCGTCAAAGCGCGGGCCCAATTGCTGTTCGGCTTCGGTGCGCAGCCGGCGAATCTCCATCTGACCGATCTTGTAGCCCAGCGCTTGGCCCGGCCACACAATGTAGCGATCCACTTCGACCGTAGCGTTGTGCTCGGAAATGCTGGTGTTGTCATGAAAGTATTGGATGGCTTGATCGCGCGTCCATCCTTCGGAATGAATGCCCGTGTCCACAACTAAGCGCACGGCGCGCCACATTTCGTTCGCGAGCTGACCGAACTTTTGGTACGGATCGGTGTAAAGGCCCACCTCCGAGCCCATCGTTTCGCAGTAAAGCGCCCAACCTTCCGTGTACGCCGTGTATTCCATCTGCTTGCGAAATTCCGGCACGCCCTTCATTTCCGCCGCCAGCGAAATTTGCAAATGATGGCCCGGCACGGATTCGTGCAGCGCGAGCGATTCCATCTCCCATTTCGGCCGGTGCGGCAAATCGTAGGTGTTCACGTAAAACCAACCCGGCCGTCCGATTTCCGGCGCGCCGGGCTGGTAGTAAGCCGAAGTTTGCGATGGCGCAATCGCGTCCGGCACGGGTTGCACGCCGTAGGTGAGCCGCGGAAGCGTGCCGATGATCTGCGGCAACTGCGGATCGATGCGCTTATCGAGGTCGCGATAGGCCATGAGTAAGTCATGAGCGTTGGTAAAAAAGAATTGCGGATCGGTATCCAGGAAGTGGAAGAAGTCCTGCATCGTGCCGTGGAAGCCCGTCTCCGTCATCACTTGTTCCATCTGCGCGTGAATGCGTTTCACTTCGTCCAGGCCGATCTGATGAATCTGCTGCGGCGTCACGTCGGTGGTGGTGTGCCAGCGGACGTTGTAAGCGTAGTTGGCCGCGCCGCCGGGCAGATCGCTGATGGAGATTGTGTCGACGCAGTGCGGAATGTAATCGTTGACCATGTAATCGTGCAGCTTGCGAAAGGCCGGCACGAAATCGTCGCGAAAGGCCGCGCGCGCTTCGTCGTGCAATCGTTTCTGATCGGCCGCGGGGACCGTGTCGGGAAAATGTTGGAACGCCGCGAGCAACGGGCTTGAATCGGGATCGTCGACGATTTGATCGCTGATCTGCTTGGGAACGTCGCGCAAAACAATTTTGGCCGGCGTGTCGTGCTGCTTCAGACCTTCTTGCATCTGCGCGATCGTCTGGTCCACCACCGTGGGGACGCCGCGCAGCCTCTTGACGATATTCTCGTAATCTTCCGCGCGCGCAGCCGGCATCATCTCAATCACTTGAAGTATGCCGGTCTGCACTCCGCCCATCTGATCTTCGGGCCGCAGCAAGTTCCCTTGGCTCACCGAGGCGTAGGGATTCGGTTCGTAGTGGAAGCGATAGCCTTCCGCAGCCTCGGCGAGCGTCCTCTTATATAGATCGTAGTTGAGCTGGTCCTCCGTGCTCAGTTGGATGCGGTCGATCCCCGCGAGCGTTTGAAGCGCAGTCTGAATGTGCGCAACGCGAGCGGCAACGGCTGCGGACGAATCGTCGGTCCAGCGATCGTTGAATCCTGCATAGCCGACGGCGGTGGCGAATTCGGGATACGCCGCCATCCAGTATTTCCAATCGTCATCGAAGAATTGCTTCAGGCGCGCCGATTCTTTGGCGGAAACGCCCGCCGCGGCACTTTGCGCGCGCCCGGCTTCAGGAAAGAGTGCAAGGCAACCAACGAGAAGTGTGAAAAACAAGATGCGGCTCACGATTCAACCTCCCCGCAAAAATTGCAGACCGTAGGATAGCTCCCCCGCGAAACACAGACAAATTCGGAAGGCCAGGACTTCGCGCCACGATCCGGCCGCGCTACGGCCGGGCAGCCTCGCCCGGCGCGGCACGATCATCGCGCTCCCGTTCGCGCGCGAGCAAGACGATCAAACGCGCGGTTTCTTCGGCGCCCATCGCCGTGTTGTCGACAAGCACCGCGTCTTCGGCACGGACGAGCGGTGATGTCGCGCGCTCGCGGTCGCGTTGATCGCGATCGCGCGTCTCGACGAGCGTTTTCTCGTAGTTGGATACTTCGTGCTTCTCCTGCTGCTGCAGCCAGCGCCGGCGCGCGCGCACTTCGAGCGAAGCATCCAGGAAAATTTTCAGCTCCGCAGCCGGAAACACGACGGTGCCGATGTCGCGCCCTTCCATCACCACCGCGCCACCCGCGCCCGCGCGCCGCTGCTCGGCAACGAGCACACGACGCACGCCGGCGAGCGCGGCCACTTTCGACGCCGCAACGGAAATATCCTGGGCGCGAATGGCCTCGGTGACGTCTTCGCCGTTCAGCCGAACGCGCTGGCCTTCGGCGTGGCGTTCAAAATCAATGCGCGTGGCCTCTGTCAGGCTTTCGAGACGCGCGGGATCGTCAAGAGAGACGCCTGCGCGCAACGCTGCGAGCCCGAGGGCGCGGTACATCGCGCCGCTATCGAGATAGGAGTAGCCCAGCAATTCGGCCACGCGCCGCGCGACGGTGCTTTTGCCGGATCCCACCGGCCCGTCGATCGCAATGGTCAGTTTGCGCAAGGGAAAATTGTCACGGTGATTGCCGCGCGGCGTCAAATGCGTTTGAAGGCGCGCTCGATTTCGCGCATCGAATAGCGCAGCACCACCGGCCGGCCGTGCGGACAGCTCATCGGCGCTTCGGTGCGAGCCAATTCGTCGAGAAGCCATTCCATTTTCGTTTGATCCAGCGGCATGTTGATCTTGATCGCCGCGCGGCACGCCGTGGAAGCGGCGATTTTGGCTTGCAGCGAATCGATCGAGATGCCCGCATTTTCGCGCTCGATGCCGTCCAGGATTTCCAGCAGCAGGCGCTCCGCATCCGCGCTTGAAATTCCCGCGGGAGCAGCTTGGATGGCCACGGTGCGCGGCCCCATCATCGCGACGTCGAACCCATTGGCCGAAAGCTCCTCCGCGATGCGCTCGAAAATTACCAGTTGACGCGGCGAAAGTTCCGCGACGATGGGCACCAACAGGCGCTGCCCAGTCAGCGCGCCTTCGCGCCGCGCTTTCAGATGCTGCTCGAACAGGATGCGCTCGTGCGCCACGTGCTGATCGATGATCCACAAACCTTCGCCGTTCACGGCCACGATGAAACTCGAGTTCACTTGGCCCAGCGGCTTCAGCGCGCTGAGGCTCTGCGCGCTGGCGGGTACGTCCGCGTGCTGCGCGGCAACCTCGCGAAAATGCTCGGCGAAAACGGTCGGAGCCACGGCGGCATCGGCTCCGAATGCACCCAGAGCCGCGGCCGCACCGGAAATTCCGGGCGCGCCAAATTCAAATCGTTGCGGCACGGGCTCCGCGGGCGCCACGCTCAACTGAAATTCTTCGGCCAGCCCCGTATCGGCGAGCGGACCCATCGGCGGAATCACGGCGCGCGGCACGCCGCTTGCCACGGCGGAATCGCTGGCGCCGGCTGCGGCGCGAAACGCTTCGACCGCATCGGCTGCGCCGACCGCGACGGGCGCGTTGGGCGCGTTGGGCGCGTTCGCGGCCTGTGGAAAATTCGGAATAGGTTTCGCTTGGACCAGCGCCTGGCGAATCACGTCGCGCGCGAAATCATGCACGAACTGCGGATGGCGGAAGCGCACCTCGATCTTGGCGGGATGCACGTTCACGTCGACCTCTTCGCAAGGCAAATCCAAGAACAGAAGCACGGAGGGAAACACATTGCCCGGCATCAAATTTCGGTACGCCTCGTGGATGGCGTGCAGGATCAAGCGATCGCGCACGAGGCGGCGATTCACGAAGATGAAAATATTGTTGCGATTCGCGCGCTGCACTTCCGGGCGCGAGACAAATCCGCCGACGGAGAGTTGCGCGGCGCGTTCGTCGGGTTCGAGGTCCGGCTCCGTGATCGCCGCGCGCAGCGGCGCGGCGGCCGCTGGCAGCTCCAGCAATTCGTCGAGCACCTGCCGGCCGAAAAGTTGATAGACGCGGTCGGCCAGACTCGCAGCCGGCGGCACATTCACGATTTCCTGCGATGGCGTCTTAAGCACGAAGTGCCGGCCGGGATGGGCGAGCGCGTAATGCGTGACGAGCGAAGCGATGTGGCCGAGTTCAGTCGACTCCGACTTCAGAAATTTTCGCCGCGCCGGAACGCAGTAGAACAGATCTGCGACGCTGACCGTGGTTCCAACGGGCGCGCCCATCGGTTTCACGCCGATCAGTTTGCCGCCGGCGAATTCGATGCGCGTTCCTTCTTCTTCCTCCGCCGCGCGCGTTTCCAGCAGCAAGCGCGAAACCGACGCGATCGATGGCAGCGCCTCGCCGCGAAAGCCGAGCGTGGCGATGGAGAGCAAATCGTCGGAGGTGCGCAGCTTCGATGTGGCGTGCCGCTCGAACGCCAGCAGCGCGTCATCGTGCGCCATGCCGCAGCCGTCGTCGGAAACGCGAATCATGCGCTTGCCGCCGGATTCGGCTTCGACGCGCACCTGATTGGCGCCGGCGTCGAGCGCGTTCTCGACCAACTCCTTCACGACCGACGCCGGCCGCTCGACAACTTCCCCAGCCGCAATGCGATTCGCGACAGCTTCCGGCAAAATGCGAATGCGGCTCATTCCTTCACCGCGATGCCGAGGTCGTCGAGTTGCTCACGGCTGACGCTGCTGGGCGCATCGGCCATCAAATCTTGCGCGGCCGTGGTTTTTGGGAACGCGATCACTTCGCGAATGGATTTTTCGCCGGCAAGCAGAGCGACGACGCGATCGAGACCCAGCGCGATTCCGCCGTGCGGAGGCGTGCCGTACGTCAGCGCGTCGAGGAAGAATCCGAAGCGAGTGCGCTGCTGCTCCTCGGTAAGGCCCAGCGCGCGAAATAGGCGTTGCTGCACTTCCTGCTGATGAATCCGAATGCTGCCGGAGCCCAGCTCGACGCCGTTCAGCACCAGATCGTAGCCCTTCGAGCGCATCGAAAGGCGCACGGCGTCGGACGGATCTTCAAGCTTCGGCAAATCCTCGTCGACAATCCCCGTGAATGGATGCTGCGCGCTGACCACGCACTTCTCCGATACGCTCCATTCAAACAGCGCGAAACCCGTGATCCACACAAATTCCCACTTGCCGGCGGGAATTAGGCCAAGTTTTTCGGCCAAATGCAGCCGCAATTGCCCGGCGACGAGTGCGGCAGCATCCGTGCCGGGAATTTGCTCCTTCGCAGCGACGGCGACGACGAGATCGCCCGGTTTGGCTTCGGCGGCTGCGGCGATCGCGCGAACGGCGTCAGCGCCAAGAGTTTTTTCAAGAGAGGACGTCGCGCCCTCCGCCGCCACTTTAATTGTGTACACGCCGGATGCGCCGAGCGATTTCGCGCGCTCCGTCAATTCATCGAGCTGTTTGCGCGAAAACGCAGCGCCGCCAGCGGCCGCCAGCGCCTGTACGTTGCCTTGGAAGCCAAGCTTCGCTTGCGCCGGCGCGAAATGCGAAGTTACGTCGTGCAATTCCATTCCGAAGCGAAGGTCGGGTTTATCGGACCCGAATCGGCGGATCGCCTCGCGATATTCCAGGCGCGGAAACGGTCCTTTGATCTCGATGCCGGCCGCGGCGCAGGCTCGCTCCATCACGCGCTCGATCACACCGAAGATCGCGTCCTGCGTGGGAAACGACATCTCGAAATCGAGCTGCGTAAATTCCGGCTGGCGGTCGGCGCGCAAGTCTTCATCGCGGAAGCAGCGCACGATCTGGAAATAGCGTTCCATGCCGGAGATCATCAAAATTTGTTTGAAGATCTGCGGCGATTGCGGCAGCGCGTAAAACTGGCCGTGGTGCACGCGGCTGGGAACCAAATAGTCGCGCGCGCCTTCGGGCGACGAGCGCGTGAGCATCGGCGTTTCGATTTCGTAAAAACCAAGCTCGTCAAGCGCGCGCCGAATCTCCAGAAGCACGCGATGGCGCAGCGCGATATTGTGTTTGGGCCGCGAGCGCCGCAGATCCAGGTAGCGATAGCGCATGCGCGTTTCTTCCGTGGCGTTCACGTCGTCTTCGATAACGAACGGCGGCGTTTTCGCGGTGTTCAAAATGCGCAACTCGATGGCGATCACTTCGATTTCGCCGGAGGCCAGTTCGGGATTGGCCTTCTCTCGCTTCACCACGCGGCCGTGCACCGCAACCACGTATTCCGTGCGCACTTCGTCGGCGCGTGCGTGCGCCGCGGGATATTGCTCTTTGTTGAAGACGATCTGAGCAATGCCCGAACGGTCGCGCACGTCCAGGAAAATCAGCTGGCCCAGATCGCGCCGCCGATGCACCCAGCCCGTCAGCGTGACTTCGCGAGCCGCGTCACCGGCGCGTAAATCCCCGCACGAATGCGTGCGCTGCCAATCTCCCAAAGTGTCGAGCTGCATGGTCACGCGCCCCGCTCAGATGTCCGTTCAGCTAAAAGATACGTCAGCAATTCCGATTCGCCCAGCTTTTGCTGCGTGCTATCGGCTAGGCGCTTGATCGTGAATACGCCGGCCGCCAATTCGTCTTCACCCAAAATGATGGCGTGGCGCGCGCCCAAGCGATCCGCCAAATTCAGCGACTTTTTGAATTTCATTTCTTCGGCGGGCAATTCCACGCGCAGCCCCTCCGAGCGCAGCCGGCGCGCCAGTTCCGCCGCTGCCGGATACGTCGCTGCGCCGATCCACGCGAAATATACGTCGAGCCGCGCGGCCGGCGCCGCTTCTTCCGTCTCCTGTAACGACAGAATCAGACGGTCGGTGCCGATGGCGAAACCGATTCCCTTCGTCGCCGGACCGCCCAGCGACTCGACCAGACCGTCGTAGCGTCCGCCGCCGCAAATCGCGTCTTGCGCGCCGAGACCCGGCGCGGTGATCTCAAACGTCGTGCGCATGTAGTAGTCGAGCCCGCGCACAAGGCGCCAATTGATTTCGTACGCAATGCCGCGCAGATCGAGTTCCGCGCGGAGCTGCGCGAAATGTTCGCGGCACTCCGCGCAAAGATGATCGGCGATGCGCGGAAGCGTTTCGATCACGGCCTGCTCTTCAGCCAGTTTCGAATCGAGCACGCGCAGCGGGTTTGCCTCCACGCGGCGCTGGCTGTCCGCGCCCAGCTTGTCCTTCACTTTCCGCAGCGCTTCGCGCAGTGTTTCGACGTACGCCGGCCGGCATTGCTGGCAGCCAATCGAGTTGATCGCAAGTTTCGCACCGGCCAGCTGCAAGCGATCGAGAAACGCCATCAGCATCTCGATCACTTCAGCGTCGATGCGCGGATTGTCGGACGCGCCCAGAACTTCGGCGCCGATCTGGTAGAACTGGCGATAGCGCCCCTTCTGCGGCCGCTCGCGGCGAAACATCGGACCGATGTAATAGAGCTTCACATCGCCCGGCAACGTGTGCATTCCGTGCTCGATATAGGCGCGGCAAACGCTCGCCGTGCCCTCCGGCCGCAGACTGAAACTTTCGCCGATCCGAATGTAGGCCGTCGATTGCTGTAGGAGCCGAGTGACGCCGATAATCTCCGCATCGTTCAAATGTTCGGCTTTCGCCAGCGCCTCAAGGCGCGCGACGCCCGACAAGAAATACTCAAAGAAGGTTTTGGCCTCGTCGTCAACCTCAAGAACGCCCTGAGCGATCGCCTCCTCGCGGCGCTTGATCAAATCGTTGGCAAAACCCAGAAACGCGCCGACGTCGCGCTGATCCATATGCGCCGGCGTCACGAAGTTCCTCACATCGTCTCGCGCGCGAAGCAGCGCACCGCCGCCCTCCTCGTCAAACGAAAACATTTCCTTGTTGACGACGTCGGTGTCCGCGCCGATCGAACGCGCAAACAATTCGGTCTGCTCGAATATCGGCAGCCTGATTTCGGAGAAGCGAAAAGACGAGAATACTTCGCGCGCGGCTTGCTCCACGCGATTCCACAATGCGGATTCCGGCGGCGTGATGTCACGAACGCCTTTGATGGCTTGAAACTTCACTGGTGCCTGCTTTCCTCTGTCGCGATTTCCGCTTTGTAAGTTTCCGCGTACTCGACGTAGCGCGCGGCGTAGCGGTCGATGCCTTCCAAATCTTGCGGCGTCAGCGCGCGGTGAAATTTTCCAGGATGTCCCAAGAACAGCGATCCTGGCGGCACGACGGTGCCCTCCAGAATAAGCGTGCCGGCGGCGATGATCGAGCCCGCTCCGACGCGCGCGCCATTCAGCACAATCGCGCCCATGCCGATCAGAACGCGCGATTCGATCTTACAACCGTGCAGCACCGCGCCGTGGCCAATCGTGACGCTATCGCCCAGCTCGAGCCCGAATTTTTCGCGCATCACGTGCAGCACCGCGCCATCCTGGATATTCGTTCGAGCGCCGATGCGGATGGCGTTCACATCGCCGCGAATCACCGTGCCCGGCCACACGCTCGAAGATTCGCCAATGGTTACGTCGCCGATGACGACCGCGGCCGGATCGACGTAAGCCGATGAAGCGATCTTGGGCCAATTCCCGCGATAGCTGCGAATCAAGAAGACACCCGGCGCATTCGGCGAATGCAACACGCACGAACGAACATGATCAGAAACGTCACGCTAGCACACGCCTTTCAGACTGACAAGAAATCGAACCGGCGTGCCCGTATCCAACACGCACTCGTGCAGAAAGCAAACGGTTCCACGTGAAACATTGCGGAAATTTCTTCGACGGCATTCGAACGGCGTGGCACTTAGGCGCAAGCAATCACACGATTTCAAGCCGCGGCCCGGCTCCGGCGCTTCGAACTTCCTCGGCGCGCGCGGCAACGGCGCGGGCCATGGCGTAAAGACTCGCGGCGCCCGGAGCGTCTTCTCCCTGCGCGGCGACGGGCTTGCCGGAATCGCCGCCGATGCGAATCTTCGGCTCGATTTCGATTTCGCCGAGCAGCGGCACGCCAAACTGTTCAGCGACGCGCCGCCCTTCGCCCTGCCCGAATACGTCCACGCGCTCATGGCAATGCGGACACGTGAGGTAGCTCATGTTTTCGACGACGCCCAAAATTTCGACGTTGACCTGGCGAAACATCTCGATAGCTTTGCGCACGTCGGCCAGCGCAACGATCGACGGCGTGGTGACGACGACGGCCCCAGTGACCGGGACGGTCTGAATCAACGTAAGGTGGACGTCGCCGGTGCCCGGCGGCAAATCCACGATCAAGTAATCGAGCTTGCCCCAAATCACGCTGCGCAGAAACTGCTGGATCACGCTGTGCAACATCGGCCCGCGCCAAATCATCGGCTTATCGCCGGGCATCAGCAGACCCATCGAGATCACTTTCAGGCCGCACGCCTCGACCGGCAAAATCTCGCGCTCACTCAGCGCCTGTGGCTGCTCTTCGGTGCCCAACATCAGCGGCACATTCGGCCCGTAGACGTCGGCGTCGAGCAATCCCACCGCCGAGCCCATGCGCGAAAGCGCGATCGCCAGGTTCACGGCGACGGTCGTTTTTCCGACACCGCCCTTTCCGCTGGCGACCACGATCAAATTCTTCACACCCTCGATGGGCATGCGTTCTTGCGGTGCTGCGTGACCTGGCGGCATGTATGGCTTTCTCCCAGCGGCGGCAAGCGGGCCGGCGCGAACCTTCATTTTGAACGAGAACGCGGCGGGTGTCACCCTGCAATACGCGTCGCGATCCGCCATGGCCGAAACGCGCGCGGAGCCGCGCTTTGCGCGTGGCGCGCGGAGCGCGGTACAATGAAGTGTTGATTGGACTTCACTGGAAGCAGTCCCGGGACTGTGGGACTGCTTCTGTTGCATTCGGGGCGTTTCTGCGCGGCGCGGAGCGTGCGCGCGGCGACCCTGCTTCAGGAAAACGATGAAAGTCGAAGAAATCATAGATGGCGTAGTCGCGCGGTTCATCGGCACCAAGCACGAGCGCGACATCAAGAAAATTCAACCGCGCATTGACGCAATCAATGTGCTGGCGCCCGAATTTGAAGCGCTCACCGACGCGGAGCTTCTGGCGAAAACGGCCGAACTGCGCGCCGTGGTGCAGGCGAAGCTCGCGCAAGCCCCTGCGGACGACCCGGAATACCTCCGCAGCTGGGAATACAAGCAACTGGTGAACGAAGCGCTCGATCTGGTGCTGGAACCCGCATTCGCCGCGGTGCGCGAGGCCGGCCGGCGATTCCTGGGGATGCGGCATTTTGACGTGCAATTGATCGGCGGCGTCGTGCTGCATCAGGGGCGCATCGCCGAAATGAAAACGGGCGAAGGCAAAACCCTCGTGGCCACGCTGCCGGCGTACTTGGAATCGCTGGCCAGCCGCGGCGTGCACATCGTCACCGTGAACGATTATTTGGCGCGTCGCGACGCCGAGTGGATGGCGCCGATTTACAAGGCGCTGGGTCTGACGGTCGGCGTGATCGTGCACGACTTGGACGACGTGCAACGCCGCGCGGCCTACTACGCCGACATCACCTACGGCACGAACAATGAATTCGGTTTCGATTATTTGCGCGACAACATGAAATACGACCTCGCGGATTGCGTGCAACGCGGCCATCACTACGCGATCGTCGACGAAGTGGACTCGATCCTGATCGACGAAGCGCGCACCCCGCTGATCATTTCTGGTCCGTCGGACGAAGCCGCCGACAAGTACTACCGTATCGACAAAATCATTCCCAAGCTGATTCAGGAAATCGACTACACGGTGGACGAAAAACAGCGCACGGCGACGCTGACCGAGGAAGGCTTCAGCAAGTGCGAGCGATTGCTGGGCATACCAAATCTTTCCGACGCCGTAAACATTGAGACGATGCACCACGTGTATCAAGCGCTGCGCGCGCACGCGCTTTACAAGCGCGACGTCGATTACGTCGTAAAAAACGGCGAAGTGGTCATCGTCGACGAATTCACGGGACGTGAAATGCCCGGCCGCCGCTGGTCTGACGGATTGCACCAAGCCGTTGAAGCCAAGGAAGCCGTGAAGATCGAGCGCGAGAATCAAACTCTTGCGACGATCACGTTCCAAAATTACTTCCGCATGTACAGCAAGCTTTCCGGAATGACCGGGACGGCCGAAACCGAGGCTGCCGAATTCCACAAGATCTATCACCTGGACGTGTGTGCGATTCCACCGAATCGCACGCTGGGCCGCCACGAATTTAGCGATGTGGTCTATCGCACGGAGGCGGAGAAATTTGAAGCCGTGGTCAACGGCATCATGCAGGAAGACAACACCTACGAGCACGGCGTGCGGCAAATCCACGAATCCGGGCAGCCCGTATTGCTGGGCACGATTTCCATCGAAAAATCGGAGCAGCTCGCCGAGCATCTGAAGAAAGCCGGCATCCCGCACCAGGTGCTGAACGCCAAGCAGCACGAGCGCGAGGCCAAAGTGATCGCGCAGGCCGGGCGCAAAGGCGCCGTCACCGTCTCCACCAACATGGCCGGCCGCGGCACAGACATCCTGCTGGGCGGCAATCCGGAAGCGATGACGCGCGAATATTGCCTGAAAAACAAGCTGGCCATTCCGCACGCCGCGGCCTCGGCGGTGATCGGCTCGGAAGATCCGGGCGGTGAAGCCCCGCCGAATATGGTGTTGTTTCAGCACGAAGGCAAAATTTTTGAAGTGCCGCTGGACCAGTGGAAGCCTCTCAACGACGAGTTTGCCCGGCAGTGCAAGTCCGAGCACGACGAGGTGGTGGCGCTCGGCGGATTGCACATCCTGGGAACTGAGCGGCATGAGGCGCGGCGCATCGATAACCAACTTCGCGGACGCGCGGGACGCCAGGGCGATCCCGGCTCATCGCGATTTTTCCTTTCGCTCGAAGACGATTTGCTGCGCGTTTTCGGCGGCGAGCGCGTGAAAGCCTTGATGTATCGCCTGGGAATGACGGAAGGCGTGCCGATCGAATCCCGCTTAATTACCAAGCGCATCGAAACCGCGCAGGAATCGCGCGAAGCGCAGAATTTTGAGGCGCGCAAACATCTTCTGGAATACGACGACGTGATGAACAAGCAGCGCGAAACGATCTATTCGATTCGCCGCTCCGCGCTCGAAGGGAAAGATCAGAAGCAATACGCCATGGGCATCGCCGAAGAGCTCGCCATGGAGATCGTCAGCAACACTTGCCCGCCGCACGATCACCCCGAAAAATGGAATACCACGGCGCTCGCCGGCGAACTACTTGCTCAATATGGCCTGGACCTGAAGGCTGCTGGAATCGATCCGACGGCGCTCAATCATGTGGAACTTACCGACGCGGTCGTTGTCGCGGTGAAGCAACGTTACGAAGACAAGGAAAAGCAGTTCGGAAGCGAGCTGATGCGCTGGCTCGAACGCCGCGTGATTCTGGATCGCGTGGACACGCAATGGAAAGACCATCTCCTTACGCTCGACCACCTGAAGGAAGGCATCGGCCTGCGCGGCTACGGTCAGAAAGACCCGCTCGTCGAATTCAAACGCGAGGCCTTCACGCTTTTTGAAGAGCTGATGGGCCGCATTGACGCCGAAACCGTCCGCTATCTTTTCCTGATCCAGCCCGCGCGGCCCGAGGATCAAGCCAAAGAACTCGAGCGCCGGCAACGCAGACAGCAACAGCAGATGCAATACCAGGCCGGCGCCGCCCAGGCCGAAGCCCCGAAACCCGTGCGCACGGGTGCAAAAATAGGACGCAACGATCCCTGCCCCTGCGGAAGCGGCAAGAAATACAAGAAGTGTCACGGCCAAGCAGCCTGAATCGGCACGCTCGCTCGATTTTTTCTTTCCCAAATTGGATTCCGCGTGCATCCGATGGTCGCTTCGTGCGACTATTAACTTGCCGAGAACCCTATTTTCCCTTTAGCATGGACAGCTGGCGGCAGGGCCGTAAGAATCGAAGCACGAAAGTTACGGATTCGATGTAGATAGGAGGATCGTCCGATGCGTAGAGTGGTGTTGATGGTTTTTGCGTCCGTGCTGGTATTTTCGCTTCGGGCCGCGGCGCAGGACACAACCGTGACGCTTGCGCCGAGCGCACCCGCGGGCGCCGCCGCGACTCCCCCGGCCTACAAGGTGGGCAGTGATTTCCCACTGCGACTTTCCATGAGTTACCAGTTCACTGGATTCCGCAACGTAGACGGCATGACGTTTCACAACAACGGAATCAACACGGACTTCACCGGTTACACCGGCCACGATTTCGCTCTTGAGGGTACCGTTGATGCGGGATGGGGTTGGGCTCCGATGTCACCGACGTACAAATTGGAACAAAGCTACGTTTTCTACGGCGGCGGGTTCCGCATCGGACCCGAGAAGAATCGATTTCAACCGTGGGCCCACGCCTTAGTGGGGGGCATCCACATGCGCTTTACCCAGACTTCACTCGCATTGGGCAGCGACAATGGACTCGCCTGGCAAGTCGGAATCGGCGCAGATGTCAAGATCGGAGCGCGGATGTTCTGGCGCTCCTACGGAGATTATCTTGGGACGCAGGTGTTCCATGCCCATGTCCCTCAGGCAAACTACCAGGTCGGTACCGGAATCGGATTCGCGTTCTAAAGCGCGCCACACGGCAGCGCCAATCCTAATATCCGCTTCGCGTTCCGTCGCTGTACGGCGAGCGGGACTTTTCGGAGCATCACCTCTGCGCCCGTAGTGCCCATCCACCGATCGTCGTCATCGTCTCTCTCGTGGGTTCCCACTTGTACGGATAGAGTTGAAGAAGTCTGGCCGGATCGGGGTGATGCACTTCGACCCGTCTAGCTCATCTGGATCATGCGATTCTCACCCCGGCACATTTCTATCCCGATCTCGGAAGCCTCGCACGCCCGGCCAGCGAGTTCGTCCCTCTAACTGCCTCATTTACAATCGTTGGCGCGCTCTCGCCGTCTGGTAGAGCTCGTGCAACCATGGCATTCATTAGTACCGCTGCGCTCCGCGCGGGCACGACTGGGGGTGTGTGGTGGTGAGTGTCCTACGTTGTAAGAATGGCGATTGTAACCGCGACGTTCTGCCCACCTTGGCGGCCCAAGGAGTTTGTCTTGAACACTATCTAGCGACCGCGTTTGACCGCCTCTCAACGGCCCTAGAACTTTGCCACAACGGCAGACCGGTCGATCCTAACGCAGTCGATTGGCTGCTTTCGCAGGGTGACTTTGCGGCTCAGACATTGGCGCAAGGCGATGGGGCGAGTGACCCGCTAGAGCGGACGCGCCTGCTGGAACTGTTGCTATGCCTGGCAAACCTCCACGAGTACGTCCAACATCATTCCATTGAACCGCCGAGCTCTGGGCGAACTGCACGTGCGGCGCAGGCGTCGTAAGCGCCACAGGCATAGACGGCATATACAGAGTTATCGACGTCCATGGCTCACGGATCACCGACAACCGACAGATATCATCCCCAGATGCCTTCCATTCCGGGAGTGCCGTCAGGCCGGCGCGGCCGCTTCGGCGCGTTCTTGAAGACTGGACTGGGAGGCGTCCTACTCGTCGCGCTTGGCCTGCCCATCGTGGGCGGCCTCGCGCTGGGAATTCGCCACATGATGCGGGTCGCCAACACTGCTGCGCCGGCTCTTGCGGTGCAACACACGGAAGAGAGGACCACGGCTCCGGCAATCGCCCCGCCTCCGCCCGCTGATTCAGTGCCCAGCGACATAGGAGAGATCGCTCCTCTTTCGGAGCTGGCAAAACCCTGGTCGTCGAAAGCGTTCACGTTCGTGCGGCCGCTTACGCACGAAAATATTCCTGCGATGGTCGTGCGCCTTCCAGGCACAGCCGCGGGCAAGAGTGGCGCGTACTGGGCATTTTCCGCGACGGAGCCGTTCGGCACCTGCCAACTGCTCTACGTCACGAACATCGCGCTGCTTGCCAGCCAGTATGGATTCACGGCGCAGCATCCTATGGTCGTGGACCCATGCACGCAGACGGTTTTCGATCCGCCGCGCATGGGGCAGCGCAGCGACGGCGCTTGGGTGCGCGGCGAAATCGTTCAAGGGGGCGGACTGCGACCGCCGATTGCCATTGAACTAAGCGTCCGCGGAGATTCTCTCTACGCTGACCGAATCGAGTAGGTCGCCCCCGTCGTCTCTGCGCAGGAAGTCCCATTGCGGTACACCCCCTCACCCAGGATCTCGACCCGTCCAAGTCAGTTTTATCCGTAAAACCGTAAACGCCCTACCGTTTTATGTATGGAAAATCTCCCATTATTCAGCCCTGTCAAGCCGCGCCCAAAAACCTATAAAAACAAAGGCTTTAAAACGTCAACTATAGTGCCAATTTGGACTCATTTGTGCAGGCGTTCAACCTATACAGGAACGGTCCTGAGTGGGGACTGAAGACGGGTAATCGGGCTCTCTAATTGCATCGGTGCAAGTTTAGTTGAACGACCAGAATTGGGCGGTTTCTGAGCCTGAGCCACTGGGAGTTTTTGTAGTTTTTTTTTATCACCATTCAAATTGTGACATATTTCCATCACCCGAGCACGGGTAGGGGGAAACTCAATGAAGAACAGTCGGTCGATCTGGGCAGCCGTTGCATGCTTCGCGGTTCTGGTGGTTGCTTTCTGCGTGGTGATTTCCAACCCTGCGTTCGCGCAGACGATCACGACCGGAGAAATCGTCGGCATCGTAAGCGACCCATCCGGCGCCGCCGTGCCCAATGCTTCCGTCTCCGTGAGAGACACATCCAGGGGCACGGTTCAGACCGCGACTACCGACAAAGACGGCGTCTACCACATTTTGGAGTTGCTGCCCGGGGACTACTCGATTGCGGTGACGGCGAGCGGGTTTAAGACTTTCACGAGGCAAGCGCACGTAGCCGTCGGACAAGTTGCCACGGCTGACGCGAAGCTAGAATTGGGATCGACTTCACAGACCGTGGAAGTGACCGGGCAGGTTCCTCTGCTGCAGACGGAGAACGGCAATTTGGGCACCACCGTCAGCCAGACACAGGCCGCCAACATTCCGAATCCTGGCAACGACATCACCTACATCGCACAGATCACGCCCGGAACCACGATGAACACGGGCGGCGGTGGCTACGGCAATTTTTCGAGTTTCGGGATGTCCGCAGTATCGAATCTCTTCACGCTCGATGGCATGGACTCCAACGATCCCTTCCTGAACCTGAACAACTCCGGCGCCACGAACCTCACTCTCGGCCAGAACGAAGTTGCTGAGGTCTCCGTTGTGGGTGACGGTTACTCCGGAGAATACGGCGGCTTGGCGGGCGCCAACGTCAACTACGTCACCAAGAGCGGGTCAAATCAGTTCCACGGAGAAGCCATCTGGGATTGGAACGGCAGTGCGTTGAACGCGAACGGCTGGTTCAACAACGCGAGCGGAACGCCGAAATCGTTCGTGAATGCCAATCAATATGGCGCCGATGTCGGCGGCCCCATATGGAAGAACAAGATCTTTATCTACTTCGATGCTGAGGGCCTCGACCTGCTGATCCCGACGAGCGGAAGCGCGCTCGTACCGAGCCCGCAGTTCGCAATAGCGGCTCAGGACAATATCAATGCGCTTTACGGCTCGACTTCAACCATCGCGAAGTTTTACGCAAATATGTTCACACTGTACGCTGGGGCGCCAGGCGCTAGCCGTGCGACGAACAGCCTGGGAGACGATGGTTGCGACGGGAGCGAATTCTGGTTCAATCCCGTTCTCGCCGCTAATCACGCGATTCCATCGGCAGACCGGGGATTTGGCGACCATGATCCAACCAATAATCCCCTGGGGACAGGAACGCCCTGCGCCCTGAAATTCATCTCGAACGTCGGCAACAAAACGAGCGAAAACCTGCAGGCGTGGCGGTTCGATGTGAACCTCTCGAATAAGGACCGCCTTTTCGTCAGAATGCAGCACGATCTTGGCAACCAGGCGTCATACACCGACGCGATCAACTCGCTTTTCAATGCCCAGAGCAACCAACCCGAATGGCAGGGGCAACTCGAGGAATCGCACGACTTCGCCGCCGGAGCAGTAAATCAGTTCATCATGGCCGGCCAATGGTATAGCGCGATTTTTGGCAACGCCAGCTCATCGGCTACGCTTAGCTCTTTCCCGACAACGCTTCTGATGGGCGGCGGCCAGTTCAGCGACCTTGGTGGGGAAGACTATCTGTGGCCCGAGGGCCGCAAGATAGCTCAGGCTCAGGTTTCGGATGACTTTGCGAAACCTTTCGGAAAACATACCTTCAAGATCGGCGTGAAGTTCCGCGAAAACTGGGTCTCAAACGAGGACTACGGCGTCCTCTCGAACGGGCTGATTATCCCAATTACACTAGACGCCTTTTTGTCGGGCGGCACGGATCAGATCAATACTTTTCCGTCCTCAGAGAGCCCGAGCCCAACTCCCAACTACACCGAAGACGATGAGAATTCCTTCCCGACGTCTGCGGAACAACCCTTTTCGGTTTGGAACATAGGCGGCTACATCGAGGACGACTGGAAACTGAGACCGAACTTCACGCTGACGCTGGCATTCCGCGGCGACCACTCGAACATCGCCACATGCGGTCACGCTTGCTTTGCTTCGGCCGCTACGGAGTTCACTTATCTGCCGACGTCTCCGAACACGCCGTACAATCAGCTGATTCAGACGGGCCAGTCCAACATGCTGCCGTCGCTCACCGTTTTTGAGCCTCAGCCGCGCGTCGGATTTGCATGGAACATTCACCATACAGTCGTTCGCGGCGGCGCGGGCATCTTCTACGACAATTACCCGGGTTCACTTCTCGACAATTTCTCCGAGAATCCGCCGACTGACCCATCGTTCACCACAATTTCGGGTACGATATCCTCTTTGTCGGACCCGGCCAGTCTGCTCGCAAACGCCGCGTCTTCAAATGCGGGGTTCCAAGCTGGGTTTAAATCTGGCAAGACATTTAATCAAATCAACTCGACGGTAGCGAATTTCTCGCCGCCCTCCCTAGCGGTCGCTGTGGACTACCCGAAGGCGCCCCAATACCAAAAGTGGAGCCTCGAGGTCGAACAGGGATTCGGCCCGAACACTTCACTCAGCGTGGAGTACGTCGGCAACCACGGGATTCACATCCTGGATCAGAACAACGGCATAAACGGATGTAATGCCACGGGAGACTTCAAGAGTTTGCCGACTTGCAACGTGGGCGATAGCGGATTCAATCCCAACTTCGGAGAAGTCACCTACGCGGAAAGCATCGGCGTCGCAAGTTATAACGGCGTGACCGCGTCGTTCACTCATCGCTACAAAAGCGGCCAGGTGCAAATCAATTACACGTGGAGCCACACCCTGGATGACGTGTCAGACAGCGGCGAACTCCCGTTCTCATACACGGCCGTCGGAGCATCGAACGGAAGTCTTCTGAACCCCCAGAATCCGTTCAATCCCCAACTCATGTACGGCAACTCGGATCAGGATATACGTCACGAATTGACGGCGAATTACGTCTGGGAATTGCCGATCAAGCGATTCCTCACGTTCGGTCACGGGCCGGACCGGCTGCTGAAGGGCTGGATGGTGAACGGATTCCTGCAAGTGCGAACGGGCTTCCCGTTCTCGCTCACGGATCTGGCAACCGGTTCATCCCTGGAGAACGGGGCATACGGTGCTACGGTCTTGGGGACGGTCGTAGCGAAGGGCGGAATTGGCGCCAATTGTGAGACCACCTACGGGGCCGGGCAGCCGAGCCTCGGAATTTGCTTGAACCCCAACGACTTCAGCGAGTCGCTTAGCGGCTTCGGCAACGTGGGACGAAATACTTTCCGAGGGCCGTCTTACTGGAACTCCGACTTCTCGATCGTGAAGCACATTCCGATATATGAAACGGCGGAACTCGCGATCGGAGCGCAGTTCTATAACGTGTTCAACCATCCGAATTTCCAGGCTCCTGTCGCGGACACGTCGAGTTCACAATTCGGCGAGCTGGTTCCGCCGACGGTTGCTCCACCCACGAGTATATTCGGATCGTTCCTGGGCGCGGACGGGTCACCCCGTTTGATACAGGTTAAACTTGAGGTTAAGTTCTAGGCCCAACCGCATAATCACTTGGTAAGGGAGGGCCCCAGCGCGCCGGGAAACCGTCGCGCTGGGGCCCTCTCACTTTTGGTGCGTCAGCTAGTTCGGATGATTTAACCGGCTAGCCAGCCTGCAGCAACTTGGTGGTGCCGGCGGAAAAATTCCAGCACCCGCGCTTCGCCCCAGAAACGCTCGGGCCCATTCCAGCGCGAAATGAATCCGCAATGGCCACCGTGCGCGGGCGCCTCGAGCGTCACATTCGGGTTCTCGCGGATGGCGGGCACATCGAGCGTGTGGTACGGAACGACAGGATCGTCTTTGGCCGTCAGGATTAGCGCCGGAACGCGCACTCGATCGATCACGCGCAGGGCGCTCGAGCGCTGGTAGTAATCCTCCGCGTCGCGGAAGCCGAACTGCGGCGCGATGATCGCGTCGTCAAATTCGCGCACCGTGCGCACGCGCGCCAAACCCTCCACGCGAATCGTCCCGGGGAAAACACGCGCCTTGCGCAGCGTGCGAGCTTGCAGATTCCTCACGAAATGCCGCTGGTAAATGAAGTTGCGGGATTCCGAGAGCGCGTCGGAGCAGGCGGAAAGATCGAGCGCGGGGCACACCACAGCGAGCGCGCGAAACTCCGGCGGAGCATCGGCGCCGAGTTCCCCCGCCATCTTCATCACCAGATTGCCGCCCATCGAGTAGCCCGCAAAGAAAATCTCGGGCACGCCGTCCTGCTGGACGAGCTCGTTGAGCACCGCGCGATAGTCTCCGGATAGCCCCGAGTTATAGAGCGTCGGCGAGAGGCGCTCGGACGCGCCGCAATTGCGTTGATTCATTCGCACGACGCTGAAGCCGGCGCGAAACGCTTTTTCAGCCAAACCGAGCATGTTTCCGGATTCGCTCGATCCCTCAAGGCCGTGCACAAGCACCAGCGCCGGGCGTTCGCGTCGAGCCGGTTGCCAGTGCACCAGGCCGAGCAAGCGAATCCCCGGCGCGACCTCGAATTCGCGCGCCTCCGCGGGCGACAAATCCGGATAGCGGCGGCGCAAGAACGCGGCCACAATCGTCATGGCATGCGCGTTGCGCAACAGCGGATGAGGCTCGAATGGTCGCATCTGCGAGAGCGCCTATCATACTCGACCCCAGCCAATTTGGCCGTCGTGTGGAAGCGCGCGGGCGCGCCGCAATTTGAATTCATCCCGTTCCGGCCTGCATAATTCTCATAGCGAGGAAACCAAATGAACGAACTGAGCGAAAAGTTGAGAGCCGCGGTCGAAACAGCGGAGCCACGGCTTCGCGCAATCACCGAATCTGAAAGCGCGAAGCCCATATTGGCCGGTGGATGGTCGCGCAAACAGGTGATCGGGCATTTGATCGATTCAGCGTCAAACAATCACCAACGCTTCGTTCGCGCTTCTCTGCAACCATCCTTGGAGTTCCCCGCTTACGATCCAGATGGCTGCGTGGGCGTGCAAGCCGTGCAAGAGGCCGGTTGGCCGGCGCTGGTCGCACTATGGGCCGCTTACAATCGTTACCTGGCGCACGTGATCGCGCACTTGCCCGCGGCCAAGCTGAAAACGGTCTGCCGCATCGGGACCAACGAGCCGGTCACCCTTGAATTCCTCGCGACGGATTATTTGACTCATCTGCTGCATCACCTGCGCCAAATTGGCGCCGCCGATTCGCTCTAGCGCTTTGCCTCGCAGCGCCGCTCGCTTGACCTCGCGTGCCGCGCATCCTAGAATGTTGGCCTTGAATATCAATGGATGTGATTTCGACGGGACTCAACTAGCAGCCCAGCGGTTTGCCGCTGGGCTGAATCGTTTTTAGCGCTGTTTTTCCACGCGAAGGAGTTGTGATGCAAGGACCTATCGTCGAAGGTTTGACGTTTGACGACGTGCTTTTACTGCCGGGAAAATCCGCCGTTCTGCCCACTGAGGTGGATACGCGGACTTGGCTGACGCGCCGGATTCCGCTGAACATTCCGCTGGTTTCGGCCGCCATGGACACCGTCACGGAATCGCGCCTGGCGATCGCGCTGGCGCGCCAGGGCGGCCTCGGCTTCATCCATCGCAACATGCGCCCCGATCGGCAAGCGGAGGAAGTGGACCGCGTGAAGCGCTCAGAAAGCGGCATGATCGTGGATCCCGTGACGATTTCGCCCGAGGAAACCGTGCGCGGCGCGCTCGATCTGATGCACAAGTTTCATCTCTCAGGCCTGCCGGTGACGCGCGGCCCGCTGCTCGTCGGTATCCTCACGAACCGCGACCTGCGCTTTGAGAAGAACCTCGATCAGCCGGTGAGCGGAATCATGACCAAAGATAATCTGATCACCGTGCCCGTCGGCACCACGCTCGAAGAGGCCGAGCGCATCCTGCAAAAGCATCGCATCGAAAAACTGCTGGTGGTGGACAAGGATTTCCATCTCAAAGGCCTGATCACCGTGAAAGACATCCAGAAAAAATTGGATTACCCGGGCGCGAGCACCGATGAGCACGGCCGCTTGCGCGTGGGCGCGGCGGTCGGCGCAACGGGCGATTATCTGGAGCGCGCGGTCGAAGTCGCCCGCGCCAAAGCCGATGTGCTCGCCGTGGACACCGCGCACGGGCACACCGCGCGGGTGATGGAAGCCATCCGCTCGATCAAGCATCGCCTGCCGGACGTGCAACTCGTCGCCGGAAACGTGGCCACCTACGAAGGCGCGCGCGATCTGATCGCGCTCGGACTGGACGGCCTAAAGGTCGGCATCGGGCCCGGCTCGATTTGCACGACGCGCGTCGTTACCGGCGCGGGCGTTCCGCAGATCACCGCCATCTTGGAAGCCACGCGCGCCAGCGGAGATTCCGGTGTTCCGATCATCGCCGATGGCGGCATCAAGTATTCCGGCGACATCACCAAGGCAATCGCTGCCGGCGCCTCGGTCACGATGGTCGGCGGATTGATGGCCGGCACCGAGGAAGCGCCCGGCGAAACGATCCTCTATCAAGGCCGCACGTTCAAATCCTATCGCGGCATGGGCTCGCTCGGTGCGATGGAGGCCGGCTCGGCCGATCGCTACGCGCAGGAATTGGCGGCGCCCGGAAAATCGGTCCCAGAAGGCGTCGAAGGCCGCGTGCCGTACAAGGGCCCGCTTTCCGGACTCGTCGAACAATTGATCGGCGGCTTGAAAAGCGGAATGGGATATTGCGGAGCGGCGACTCTGCCCGAGCTTCGCGAGAAAGCGCGCTTCGTGCGTATCACATCCGCCGGACTGCGCGAAAGCCACGTTCACGACGTGATCATCACTCGCGAGGCGCCCAATTATCAGGTCGAATGATGATGTGGGCGAATCGCGCGGGAGCCTGAGGCGCCGAATCGGGTCTTGGGTCGCGGCCGTGCTTTGGGCCGCGTGGATTTTCTTTGCCTCGACCCAGGGTTTTGGCAGCGGACACACCAGCCACTTCATCATTCCCTTCCTGCACTGGCTCTTGCCATTCGCATCGCCCGCGACGCTCGATGCGCTGCACTTGGCGATCCGCAAGAGCGCCCATGTCGTCGAATATTTCATTTTGAGCGTACTGCTGTGGCACGCCATTCGCGGCGAAGGCCGGCAATGGCAATTTCGCTGGGCGCTGCTAGCCGTCCTGATCGCGGCAGCGTACGGCGCCACCGACGAATTCCATCAGATCTTCGTCCCCGGCCGCGGCGCATCCGTGCATGACGTGCTGATCGATACCTGCGGTGCGATCCTCGCACAATTTGTTGTGTGGCTCTGGGTGCGACGCCGTCAGCAAATCGCGCGCTAAATAAAGAAGGCCGCCTCGAGATCGAGACGGCCTTGGCGATGCGATCATTCGCTCGCGTTCAGGTTTTCTTCTTCAGGCTTTCTTCAGCCCTTCTTCGACGCCTTCTGGCGGTTCGGCCTGCTCGGGTAGCGCTTCCTTCCCCGTCTTTTCCTTCTTCTCTTTCTTGCGAAGCTTCGAGCCGAGCAATTCCAGGATGGCCACGCTCGCACCGTCTCCCACGCGAAAGCCGGCATGGATAATCCGCGTGTAACCGCCCGCGCGATCCGAAAAACGCGGCGCGATATCGGCGAAAAGCTTCTTGGTCGCCACCGGCGTCATCAGATAGGCCGCCGCCTGGCGCCGCGCCTGCAGCGTATCGCGCTTGCCGAGCGTGATCATCTGCTCAACCAGTGGACGCGCTGCCTTGGCGCGAGTCAGGGTGGTGGTGATGCGCTCACGCTCGATGACGTTGGTCACCAAGTTGCGCAGCGTGGCCCGGCGATGCGCCGGTTGACGCCCGAGTTTCGAGCCTTGGTTTCGGTGTCGCATAGGAGGGTTGCTCGCGCGGAGTTACAGGCCCGCCGATTCCTCCGGTGTGGGCGGAGCCGTCTGGCTGGGCAGCGGCGGCCATATGATCCGTCCGTGCTCATCGAATTTCATGCCCAGGCTCAAGCCCATCTTTTGCAGGATCTCTTTGATTTCGTTCAGAGATTTCCTGCCGAAGTTCTTGGTCTTCAGCATTTCGTTTTCGCTTTTCTGCACCAGCTCGCGAATTGTTTGAATATTGGCGTTCTTCAAGCAATTGTAGGAGCGCACGGAAAGCTCCAGCTCTTCCACCGAGCGATCCAAGTGCTCCATGCGCGGATCGTTGTACGGCTCGATGGATTCCTCGCTGATTTCCGGCTGCTCTTCGAAATTGATGAAGATGCTCATGTGATCTTTCACCAGCTTCGAAGCCAGACCGATGGAATCCTGCGGCGTGATCGCGCCGTTGGTCCACACTTCCAGCGAAAGCTTTTCGTAATCGGTCATCTGGCCCAAGCGCGCCGCTTCCACCGAGTAATTCACTTTGCGCACCGGCGAGTGCACAGAATCGACGGGAATGTAACCGATGGGCAGGTCTTCGTCGAAGTTGCGGTCGGCGGCCACGTAGCCGCGCCCGTTCTTCACGCGCATCTCAAGCTGTAGCTTTCCGCCCTCGCTGACGGTCGCGATGTAAACGTTCTTGTCGAGGACCGCGAAATCCGCGTCCTCTTCGATCGCCGACGAGGTGACCACGCCCGGATTTTCGATGTTTAGATAAATCGTTTTGGGCTGATCGTTGTTCAGCTTCAGCGGCACTTGCTTCAAGTTCAGGATGATGTCGGTCGCGTCTTCCACCACGCCGGGAATCGAAGAAAATTCATGCAGCACGCCTTCGATCTTCACGGCCGTGATCGCCGCACCCTCAATCGAGCTGAGCAGCGCCCGCCGCAGCGAATTGCCCACGGTGGTGCCCCAGCCGCGCTCAAAGGGCTGCGCCGAAAACTTCCCGTACTTGTCGGTCAGCGACTCAAGTTCCGCAGCCAACCTCTTTGGTTTCTGAAAACCTTTCCACATCGTTCGCGTCCTTCCTCCCCGCCGAGGCAGGGCCGAAAACTTGTCAAGAATCTTTCGCGCCGCCGGCTACTTCGAGTACAACTCGACGATCAACTGTTCGGTGATCGGCGGCGTCTGCACGTTTTCACGCTTGGGCAAAGCAACCACGCGCGCCTTGAAATTTTCGCGGTCTTGCTCCAGCCACGGCACGCCGCTCTGGCTCTGTGCGACGTTCCGCGCTTCCAGGATCATGGCGTTTTGATGCATGTCCGGCCGCAGCCCGATCTCTTCGCCCACGCTCACCAGGTACGATGGGATGTTCACTTTCTTACCGTTCACCAGGACGTGCCCGTGCAGCACGAGCTGCCGCCCTTGCGAGCGCGAGCTGGCAATCCCCATGCGCCACACCGCGTTGTCCAGGCGCCGCTCCAGCATCACGATCAGGTTTTCGCCTGTGGGGCCTTGCATGCGCTCGGCCTTCTCAAAATAGTTGCGGAATTGCCGCTCCAGCAGGCCGTAGGTGCGCTTCACCTTTTGCTTTTCGCGCAACTGCAGACCGTAGCCGACCAGCTTCTTCGCGCGCCGCGATTGGCCGTGCTGCCCCGGAACGAAGTTGCGCTTCTCGATCGCGCACTTCTCCGTGAAGCAACGCAAGCCTTTCAAAAATAGCTTCTGCCCTTCGCGACGGCAGAGCCTGCAAACCGCTTCTCGATGTCTTGCCAACGACGTCTCTCCTTTTGCTTCTGCTTCTAAAATTCAGCCGCGCGCTTCAAACGCGCCGGCGCTTGGGCGGACGGCATCCGTTGTGCGGAATGGGCGTCACGTCCTTGATGTGCACGATGTGCAGCCCAGCCGCCGCCAGTGCGCGGACCGCCGATTCGCGCCCCGACCCCGGCCCCTTCAAACGCACCTCAATGCTCTTCATGCCGTACTGATCGCGCGCCACGCCCGCCGCGGTGATGGAAGCCTGCTGCGCGGCGTACGGCGTGCCCTTGCGCGAGCCCTTGAAACCGATCGAGCCCGCCGATGACCAGCAAACCGCGCGGCCGTCGGGACCGCAGATCGTCACGATCGTGTTGTTGAACGTGGCCTGGATGTGTGCCACGCCGTGCGGCACCACGCGCCGCTCGCGCTTCTTCTTGAACTCTTTCTTGCGCTTGGCAGACTTCGCCGCTGCTCCTGCTGGCGGAGCTGCGGCGTCCGGCACTTGATCTTTGGCCACTTCGTTCCCCTCTCCTGCGAATCTTGACGGCTACTTCCTCGCGGCGACCTTCTTCTTCGCGGCCACAGCGCCCTTGCGCGGACCTTTGCGCGTCCGTGCGTTGGTGTGCGTGCGCTGTCCGCGCACCGGCAAATTGCGCCGGTGACGCAGGCCGCGGTAGCATTGAATTTCAATCAGCCGGCGAATGTTCATCTGGATCTCCTTGCGGAGATCGCCTTCCACGCGGCCTTCGGATTCAATCGCCTGGCGCAGCCGATTGACTTCTTCCTCGGTCAGGTCCTTGATTTTTTTCGTCACTTCGACATTGGCCTTTTCGCACAGCTTGCGCGCGCGTTGCTGGCCGATGCCGTAAATCGAGGTCAGACCCACCCATAGCCGCTTCTGCGGTGGCAAGTCGACGCCTGCGATACGAGCCATTGACGATTCCTCCCGATTCCCTTCTTAACCCTGGCGCTGCTTGTGCTTCGGATTGACGCAGATCACGCGCACAACTCCGCGCCGGTGAATCACCTTGCACTTATCGCAAATCTTTTTTACCGACGATCTTACTTTCATCGCTGCTCTCCCGCGCCGCTCACTTGTACCGGTAAACGATGCGCCCTCGCGTCAAATCGTACGGCGAAAGCTCGACGGCGACTTTGTCCCCCGCCAGAATCCTGATGAAATTCTTGCGCATCTTGCCGGAAATGTGCGCCAGCACCTTGTGCTTGTTCTCCAGTTGCACGCGAAACATCGCGTTCGGCAAAGGCTCGATCACCGTGGCCATCACTTCGATGGCGTCCTCTTTCGGATTCGAGGCATCAAGCTTCGGTTTATCGGGCGGCCGCTGTTTTCTCATAGTTGTGTAATGTTCCTCATCACCACACTGGCCCGGTCGCTTCGCGCGGCCGCGTCAAGATCCACGGACCGTCGGCAGTCACCGCGACGGTATGCTCGAAATGCGCCGAATAGCTGCCGTCCAACGTCACGGCCGTCCAGCGATCCTCCAGGACCCTCACATCCGCTTTGCCCGCGTTGACCATCGGCTCGATCGCGAAGACCATGCCTTCTTGCAGCTTCGGCCCTTTGCCCGCGTCGCCGTAATTCGGCACGTTCGGCTCTTCGTGCATTCGCGTTCCGATTCCGTGCCCCACAAATTCGCGCACGATCGAAAACCCGTGCCCTTCCACCCATTCCTGCACCGACGATGAAACTTCGCCCAAGCGGTGCCCGGGCCGAACCTTGTCAATCGCGTTGCCCAGCGCGACGCGCGTCACATCCAGCAACTTTTCCAGCTCCGGGCGAATCGCGCCGACCGGAACTGTCAGCGCCGCATCTCCGTAATACCCATCGAGCTCGACGCCGAAATCCAGCGACACAATGTCTCCTGCGCGCAGCCGCCGGTCGGACGGAATCCCGTGGACCACTTGCTCGTTCAACGAAGTGCACAGCGACGCCGGATACCCGCGATAATTCTTAAATGCCGGCCGCGCGCCCTGCTCGATGGCTCGGCGTTCCGCGAATTGATCCAGCTCCATCGTCGTAATCCCCGGCTCCACCATGCGCCTCAGCGAATCGAGCACGTCCCACACGATCAGCCCCGCTCGATGCATCGTTTCCAGTTCCGACGGAGACTTGCAAACAATCATCTCAAGCCGCCCGCGTCAGAATCCCCACGAGGCTTGCGGTCACCGCATCCGGCGCGGCATCCGCATCCACGTCCGTCAGCACGCCTTGCTGCTCGTAATATTCCACCAGCACCTTGGTCCGCTTCCGATACGCGTCCAATCGCGGCCTCACTACTTCTTCGCGATCGTCGGGCCGCGCAATCAATTCCCCGCCGTCGTTGTCGCAGCGGCCCGGCGCCTTCGGCGGCCGCTCGTAGACGTTGTAAATCTCGCCGTGCACCGCGCAAATCCTGCGGCCCGTCAACCGCTGCAACAAGTGGTTGGGATCAACCACAAAATGCAGCACCACGGGCCGGCCGAATCCACATCGCTTCAAAACTTCGCCCAGCGCTTCGGCCTGCGGAATCGTGCGCGGAAAGCCATCGAGCACGAAACCTTTGCTGCAATCCCCCATCGAAACTCGGTGCTCCACCATGCCCAACACAATTTCGTCGGGCACCAACTCGCCGCGTTCCATCAGCGGCTTGGCCTTTTGCCCCAATTCGGTTCCGGCGGCGATTTCGACGCGTAACATATCGCCGGTCGAAAGCTGCGGCACCGAAAATCGCTCCGCCAATCGCCGCGCCTGCGTTCCTTTGCCCGCTCCAGGAGGCCCCAAAAGAATGATGGCGCGGTTCGGGATCGGAAGCTCGTTTCCGGGCTTCAGATCAGCCATACCGCCGGCTCCGCAGTCTGCCTTTCTTGACGAATCCTTCGTAATTCCGCATCACCAGCTGCGATTCGATCTGCTGCACCGTGTCCATCGCCACGCCCACGACGATCAGCAGCGAAGTGCCGCCGAAATAAAACGTGATGTTCAATCCTTCCAGCACGAACCGCCACATGTGATTGTCAAACCACGCGCCGACGGCTCCGGGCAAGTGCTGCAAATGAATTCCTGAGATCATCCACTCCGGCAACAAGCACACCGCCGCCAAATACACGCCGCCAACAAACGTCAGCCTGCGCAAAATCCAGTCGATGTGTTCGGAGGTGTTGCGCCCCGGCCGAATGCCGGGAATGAATCCTCCGTACTTGCGCATGTTGTCGGCCAGCTCCGTCGGATTGAACACGATGCCGACGTAAAAAAATGCGAACACGATGATCAGTACAACGTACACCAGCGTGTACAACGGCTCGCCCCACTTCAGCGCGCCCGCGAATTTGTCGATCACGACCGACTTCTTGTTGAAAAACAGATCGAGCGTGCCGGGAAACGTCAGTAGTGAACTCGCGAAAATCGGTGGAATCACACCGCCCGAATTCACCCGCAGCGGCAAATACGTCATCTGCCCGCCCATCACCTTCCGTCCAACGACACGTTTGGCGTATTGCACCGGGATGCGCCGCTGACCGCCCTCCACAAACACGATGAAACCGATTACCATCAGCATCAACGCCAGCAAAATGAAAATCACCAGGCCGGTAAACGGTCCCCATTGCTCCGTGCGCGCCTTCCCCCACAGATCGCCCACCGCGCGCGGCAAGCCGACCACGATGCCCGCGAAAATAATCAACGACATTCCATTACCCACGCCGCGCTCGCTGATCTGCTCGCCCAGCCACATGATGAATGCCGAGCCGGTCGTGAGCGTCAGCACCGTCATCAGCGTGAAGCTCCAGCCCGGGTTGTACACCAGAGCCGTGCCGTTGGGGCCGCCCGTGCGCTCAAGTGTCGCTGCGATGGAAAGCGATTGCACCACGCTCAGCACGATTGTCAGGTAGCGCGTGTACTGCGTGATTTTGCGCCGGCCCAGTTCGCCTTCTTTTTGCAGCCGCTCCAGGTAAGGCCACACCACTTGCATCAACTGCAAAATAATCGACGCCGTGATGTACGGCATGATGCCCAGGGCGAAAATCGTCAGCCGGCGGAAATTGCCGCCGCTGAACAAGTCGATGATACCGAGCACCGAACCTTGGTTCTGGCTGAAAAGCTGTTGCAGTACATCGGTGTTGATCCCCGGCGTCGGCAAAAATGCGCCCAGCCGGTACACCGCAAGCATCGCCAATGTAAATAGCAGCCGCTTCCGCAGGTCCGGAATGCGGAACATATTGGCGCAGGCTTGGAAAAACTGGTTCATTACAGGACCTCGGCCTTCCCTCCGGCCTTGGCGATCTTGTCCGCGGCCGATTTACTGAAGGCGTGCGCGCGCACTGTCAGGCCCGGCGTCAAATCGCCGTCACCCAGAACCTTAATGCTCGATGTTTTCCCGCGCACCAGACCGGCTGCGCGCAAAAGCTCGGGTGTCACCACTTCGCCGGCGTCAAATGCATTCAGGCTGCTCACGTTCACCACCGAATAGATCGTTCCGAAGTGGCTGTGGAAGCCGCGCTTGGGCATGCGCCGGTGCAGCGGCATCTGCCCGCCCTCAAATCCCGGGCGCTGCGAAAATCCCTTGCGCGAGCGCTGACCCTTGTTGCCTTTGCCGGCTGTCCTGCCAAGCTTTGAACCCATGCCGCGGCCGACGCGCACTTTGCGGTGGCGCGAGCCATGCGGCGGATGCAGATTCGAGAGTTTC
This sequence comes from Candidatus Acidiferrales bacterium, assembly GCA_050014395.1. Classification (GTDB taxonomy): domain Bacteria; phylum Acidobacteriota; class Terriglobia; order Acidiferrales; family UBA7541; genus DASPOJ01. Next base: position 35,891 of record JBEKDK010000014.1, read on the forward strand.
ACGCTCATTATTACGATTCCCCTATTCGAGCCTAGTCGACGACGACCACGAGATGCCGCACCTTATGAATCATTCCGCGAATCGACGGCGTATCTTCGCGCTCCACCACTTGCTGCATACGGCGAAATCCCAATCCGCGAATGGCCTGGCGCATCGGCCGAGGACACCCGATGAAGCTGACCACCCACTTGATTTTCACCGTACCGGTTTTCGCTTTGGCCATCGCGTGTGCCTCGTTCCGGCGCTGCTTACGCCAGCTCCTCGACCGTCTTCGAGCGATTTTCCGCCACTTTGTCGATGTCCTTCAGGCGCAACAGCGCGTCGAACGTCGCTTTCACCACGTTGTGCGGATTTGACGTGCCCAGCGATTTCGTCAGCACGTTGCGAATCCCGGCGACTTCCATCACCGCGCGCACAGGCCCGCCGGCGATGATCCCGGTGCCGTCCGGAGCGGGCTTCAGCAGCACTTGCCCCGAGCCGTACAAGCCGATCACCTGATGCGGAATCGTCGAACCCTTCAGATTCACGCCCAGCAAATTCTTCTTGGCCTGCTCGATCGCTTTACGAATCGCCATGGGCACTTCGCGCGCCTTGCCCATTCCGAATCCCGCGTGGCCTTGCTGATCGCCCACCACCACCAGCGCGGAAAAACTCAGGTTCTTGCCGCCCTTCACTACTTTGGTGACGCGTTGGATCGAAACCACCTGATCCTTCAAATTGTTGACACTGACCTCGATGGGCCGCCGAACCGATAGGGACTCGCGTAGGTTGTGTTTGGACATGATCCTTAGAATTTCAACCCCGCTTCTCGCGCCGCCGCTGCCAGCGCGGCGATCCTGCCGTGATATTTGTAGCCGCCGCGATCGAATACCACCAACTCGATTCCCGCCGCGCGCGCTCGCTCGGCGATCTTGCGCCCGATGAACTTCGCCGCCTCCAGATTGCCGCCGGTCTTAAGCTCTTTGCGCGTCTCTTTGTCGATCGAACTGGCCGCTGCCAACGTGCGCCCGGTCTGATCGTCGATCACCTGCGCGTAAATGTGTCCGAGCGAACGATACACCGAAAGCCGCGGCCGCTGCGTAGTGCCGTCAACGCGCACGCGCACGCGGCGATGAATCCTCTGGCGATGCAGGTTCCGCGAAAGTTTCCGAACTGGTTGCAATGCCACGTCGAATCTCCTTATCGATCGGGCCTAAGCGCCCGTCTTGGCCGCTCCGGCCTTTCCGGCCTTCTTCTTCAATCGCTCGCCTGTCAGACGAATGCCCTTCTGCTTGTACGGGTCCGGCGGACGCAGCGCGCGAATGTCGGCGGCCACTTGCCCGACGCGCGCGCGGTCCGCTCCCGAAACCGCAAGATGCGTTTGCTTCTCCACCGTGATGTTGATGCCCGGCGGAATCGTGAACTCGATCGGGTGCGAATAGCCCAGGCTGAAGTTCACGAATGTGCCCTTCAATTCCGCGCGGTAGCCGACGCCCACGATGTCCAGCTCCTTCTGAAATCCCTTGGTGACGCCTTGCACAGCGTTGGCCACCAGCGCCCGCGCCAATCCGTGCAGCGCGCGCTGTTCTTCGGTTTGCCGCAACGCGTGCAACTCCGTGCCCTTTTGCTCGAAGGTGATGCCGCCGGGCACAGTAACCGCCAGTTTGCCCTTTGGGCCTTGCACTTCGACGGTCCCCGGCTGAATCTGCACCTTCACGCCGACGGGAATCGCAATCGGTTGTTTGCCTATGCGCGACATTGTTTTCTACCAGACCTCGCAAAGCATTTCGCCGCCCACGCGCGCTTTACGCGCCGCGCGGCCGGTCATCAGTCCCTTGGGCGTCGTCAATATGTTGATGCCCATGCCGCCCACCACTTGCCGAATCTCCGACGCGCCGGAGTAGCGCCGGCTGCCGGGGCGCGAAACGCGCCGCAGATCCGTGATCACGCTGCGCCGGTCGGTTGTGTATTTCAGAAAAACGCGCAGCGTGCGCCGCGTCTTGTTCTCTTCCACCAGCTTGTAAGTCGAAATGTAGCCTTCTTCCTTCAGAATCCGCGCAATCTCCACCTTCATGCGCGAAGCCGGCACGTCCACGCGGGCGTGCTTGGCGCGCACGGCGTTGCGGATGCGCGTGAGCAAATCGGCGATCGGATCGGTTTGCATCTTTACCAGCTCGCTTTCACAACGCCGGGGATTTCACCCTTCAGCGCGAAGCCGCGGAAACAGATGCGGCACATCTGAAACTTGCGCAGATAGCCGCGCGGCCGGCCGCAAACGCGGCAACGGTTGCGCACGCGAACCTTGAACTTCGGCTTTCTGCGCATCTTCGCGAATTGAGACTGTCGCGCCATCGATTCTCCCCTTAGCTGCGCAGCGGCACGCCCAACAGGCGCAGCAGCTCGCGGCCTTCCTCGTCGTTTCGCGCGGTGGTGGTCAGAGTGATGTTCATCCCCTTGATTTTGTCCACGCGCGTGTAATCAATCTCCGGAAACACCAACTGGTCCTTCAGGCCCAGCGTGTAATTGCCGCGGCCGTCGAATGCATTCGGCGAAAGCCCCTTGAAGTCGCGCACGCGCGGCAGCACTACGTTGCACAGCCGGTCCAGGAACTCGTACATCCGCTCGCCGCGCAGCGTCACGCAGCAACCGATCGGCATGCCGCGGCGAATTTTGAAATTCGCGATCGACTTTTTGGCGCGCGTGATCACCGCTCGCTGCCCGGTGATCTGCCCTAGCTCCAGCGCCGCCACGTCCAGCAGCTTCACGTTCTGGCTGGCTTCGCCCAAGCCGATGTTCACCACCACCTTCGACACTTTCGGCACGGCCATCGGATTCTTGAAATTGAAGCGCTTCATCAACGCCGGTACGACGTCGGTGCGATAGCGCTGGTTCAATCGGCTGATCATCTCGTCTGGTCCCCTGCTCTGTGTTTCAAATCTTTATTCTTCTTCTCAAGTACTACTTCTCGAGTGTCGTTCCACAGCGCCGGCAGACGCGCGCCGCGGTTCCGTCGGGCAAATCCTTGTGGCCGATGCGCGCGTGCTTATTGCACGACGGGCAAACGATCATCACGTTGGAGATGGCAAGCGATGCTTCGCGCTCCAGCACGCCGCCCTTGATGTTCTTCTGTGAGTTGGCCCGCGTGGCGCGCTTGATGATGTTGGCATGCTCCACGGTGATGCGCCGGCGCCGTGCGTCCACATCCAGCACGCGGCCTTCTTTTCCTTTGTCGCGCCCGGCCGTTACGCGCACGTGATCGCCCTTACGCAGTCCCGCGGTCGTCGGTGTCGGTATGATCTTGCTCATCTCTGTTTACCTAACCTCCGTTTACCCAACCCTCGTTGTACAGCCCTCACCAAACTTCCGGCGCCAACGAAACGATCTTCGCGAATTTCTTTCCGCGCAGTTCGCGCGCCACCGGCCCAAACACGCGCGTGCCCACCGGTTCGTTCGCGTCGTTGATCAGCACCGCCGCATTGTCGTCAAAGCGGATATAAGTGCCGTCTCTGCGGCGATGCTCTTTGCGCGTGCGCACCACTACGGCGCGCACCACCTTACCCTTCTTAATTGGGCTGTCCGGCGCCGCTTCCTTCACCGAAGCGGTGATCACGTCGCCCAACCCGGCGCGGCTTCCGGCGTCTCCGCCGAGCGGCAAAATGCACATCAGCCGGCGCGCACCGGAATTGTCAGCCACCGTCAACCAACTTCGCATCTGAACCATTGCCCGCTCCTAACCCGATCCCGTCGATTGCTGCGTTGCCCGGCGCTACGCGGCTCTGTTTTTCCGCGCGATCACTTCCGCCAGCCGCCAGCGCTTCAGCTTGGACAACGGCCGCGTCGATACAATGCGCACTCGATCGCCCACCCGCGCTTCACCCTCTTCATCGTGCGCGTAAAATTTCTTGGTCTTCTTGATCACCCGCTGATAAATGCGGTGCCGCACCAGCCGCGCGACCCTCACCACGATGGTCTTCTGCATCTTCGCGCTGGTGACGATGCCGATCAGCTCCTGGCGCGGCCGGCGAGCCGGCGCGGCAGCTTCCGTCTGCGTCGTTGTTGCTTCAGTGGGCATGCGCTTCCCTCAATTCGCGTTCGCGCAAAATAGTTTTCACGCGCGCCAAATCCTTTCTTGCCAACCGCAATTTCGTCACCGCTTCCGCCTGGCCCGAAGTGATTTGAAAGCGCAGGCGAAACATCTGCTCCGCCAACTCTTTCTCGCGCGCACGCAATTCGCCGGTGTCCTGATCGTGCAATTTCTCGATTCGCTTCGGCATTAGAGGCTCCCCGCGCGGCTGACGAAGCGCGTGTGAATCGGCAGCTTGTGTGCGGCCAATTCCATTGCTTCCGTCGCCGTGGCCAAATCGACGCCCGCCATTTCAAACATCACGCGCCCGGGTTTCACCACCGCCACCCAGCGCTCCGGTGCGCCTTTGCCTTTTCCCATGCGGGTTTCCGCGGGCTTCTTGGTGAACGGCTTGTCCGGGAAAATCCGGATCCACAGTTTTCCGCCGCGCTTGATGAATCGCGTGATGGCCACGCGCGCCGCTTCAATCTGCCGATCGGTGATCCATGCCGGCTCCATAGCCTTCAACCCGTATTCGCCGAACGCCAGCGTGCCCCCGCGCCAAGCCTTTCCGGCGCGGCGGCCGCGCTGCTGTTTGCGATACTTCACTTTCTTGGGCATGAACATCGTCGTGGTCCTTGTGTTCCTTCGTTATCGTTTATCGTTCGCGCCCCGCGTCAATCCGCGGCCACCGGCTCTTTGCCCTTGCCGGCGCTCGAGCCGCGCTGGGGAATGCTTTCGCCCTGATAAATCCAGCACTTCACGCCGATCACGCCGTAGCTGGTGTTGGCCTCGGCCAAACCGTAATCGATGTCCGCGCGCAGCGTCTGCAGCGGCAATCGCCCCTGCAGATACCATTCCTTGCGCGCGATTTCCGCGCCGTTCAATCGACCCGCGACGCGCACCTTGATTCCCTTGCATCCGAAGCGCAGCGCCGAATCCACCGCCTTGCGCATCGCGCGCCGGAAAGCCACGCGCTTTTCAAGTTGCAGCGCGATGGATTCCGCCACAAGTTGCGCGTCGAGTTCCGGCCGGTGCACTTCCAGAATGTCCATGTGCACTTCGCGCTTGGTGCGCTTTTGCACTTCGGTCTTCAGCTTTTCGATTTCCGAGCCTTTGCGCCCGATAATGATTCCCGGCCGCGCGGTGTACAGCCGAATCAGCAATTTGTTCGCGGCGCGCTCGATCTCGATTGAGCTGATTCCCGCGGCCTTCAGACGCTCTTTCAATTGCCGCCGCAGCACCACGTCCTCATGCAGCAAATTGGCGTAATCGCGATCCGCGTACCATCGCGATTTCCAGGCCTTGTTGTAGCCCAGCCGAAATCCGTAGGGATGTGTCTTCTGACCCAAAGTTTCCTCCTACTTCAATTTCTTCGTCGCGCGCGCCGGCTTCTTCTTGCCCATCACCGCTTGACGCGCTTTCTTCACTGCGCCACGCACGCCCTTTTGCGATTCCGCTTCGGCCGCAGCGATCGCGGCGCGATCCTGCGCTGCAGTGTGATGCTCCGCCACGCCCACGATGATGTGGCTGGTCCGCTTCTGGTAACGAAACGCGCGGCCCATCGGCGCCGGGCGCAAGCGCTTCCATCGCGAACCTTCATTCACGAAACAGTGCGACACGAACAGTTGATCCACGTCCAGCGTCGCGCCGGCATCCTCGGCCTTGCGCTCCGCGTTGGCGATCGCGCTGCGCAGCACTTTTTCGACGTCGCGCGAAGCCCGCTTCTGCGTGTACTTCAAAATCTGCAACGCGCTCTCCGCGCGCTGCCCGCGAATCAAGTCCACCACTAGCCGCACCTTTTGCGGTGACATTCGTACGTGCTTGGCCATGGCCCGCGCTTCGATCACCGGAGCCGCGGCCGCGGCTGGCGCGTGTGTGTGTGTCGGAGGTGCCGTTGTTTCGATCGCCATCGTCTATGCCTTTGGCGCCGCTGGAGGCGCGCCTGTTCCGCCCGCTGCCGGAGCCGCACCGGCTGCTGGTGCTGCGCCGCCCGCCGGAGCCCCTGCCAGTGCCGCGGCCCTCTCGAGCGCAACCTTCACCGCGTGGCCTTTGAACGTGCGCGTCGGCGCGAATTCGCCTAGGTGGTGTCCCACCATTTGCTCGGTGACATACACCGGAATGAACTTTCGGCCGTTATGCACGGCGATCGTGTGCCCGATCATCTCGGGCAAAATCGTCGAGCGGCGCGACCACGTCTTGATAACCTTCTTTTCGTTGCGTGCGTTCAGCGCGTCCACCTTCACGCGCAGGTGGTCGTCGATGAACGGGCCTTTCTTAAGCGAACGTGGCATCTGTTTTCCTCAGCCTTCCACGTGGCGCAACTTCACCCACTGCGCGCGCCGCATTTTGCGGAAGCCGCGCACAGGTCCCGGCACGCGATGCGATACCGGGCAAAACGGGCAAACAAAACGCGTGCCTTGAGCGTTCGGCGCGCGCTCCACCGTCACCGCCCAGCCGGCTTTGCACAGCCGGTAGAGCACCACTTGCGGCGGCGCGGCAACCGCGCGCTTTGTCGCGATCTTCGTGCTCGCCGCGGGACGCGCGCGCTTGGCTCCGCGCGCTAGGCGCCGCGCCACGGCACGTCTGGTTCTGTTTCGAGTTGGGCTCATCGTGCCTTCTTTCTCGACTCGCTCGCCGCTTCATCCTTCCATTCATGCGGCCGGGCAAATCGCGTCTCTCGCTTACCAATTGCCGAAATCTTCACACTGCTACGGTTTTCGGCGCTGCACGATCACGCGATCCGCGCGCTTGCTGCGCCGCGTCTTCGCGCCCAGCGTTGGAAACGACCATGGCGTCACCGGATGATTGCCCTTCACGCGGCCTTCTCCGCCGCCGTGCGGGTGATCCACGGGATTCATCGCCACGCCGCGCACTGTCGGCCTCACTCCGTGCCAGCGCGTGCGCCCCGCTTTGCCGTACGTCACGTTCTCATGATCGAGATTGCCCACTTGCCCGATCGTGGCCATGCAATCCAATCCGAATTTCCGAACCTCGCCCGACGGCAGTTTTACCAGCGCGATATCGCCCTCTTTCGAGAGCAATTGCGCCGATCCGCCGGCCGAGCGCACCACTTGCGCGCCCTTGCCCGGATACAGTTCCAGGTTGTGAACCTGCGTGCCGGGCGGAATGAACCGGATCGGCATCGCGTTGCCCGGCAGAATGTCCGCGCCTTCGCCGGTTGAAACCGTCATGCCAACCTCAAGCCCCACCGGATGCAAAATGTAGCGCTTCTCGCCGTCCGCATAGTGCAGCAGAGCGAGGCGCGCCGAACGGTTCGGGTCGTATTCAATCGACGCCACTTTCGCCGGAATGCCTTTTTTCTCGCGCCGGAAATCGACCGCGCGGTATTGCTGCTTGTGTCCGCCGCCGCGGTGCCACATGGTGATTTCGCCGTGCGCGTTGCGTCCGCCGGTGCGCTGCTTCGGTTCGAGCAGCGACTTTTCCGGCGTCTGCTTGGTGATCTCGCTCTTATCGAGCATCGTCAAGAAGCGCCGCGACGCCGTGTAGGGCCGAAAAGTTTTTAACGCCATGGTGGTTCGCCTCTCCCGCGACTACGAGGTCTCGCCGTACTCGATCATTTTTTCGCCCGGCTTCAACTTTACGTACGCCTTTTTCCAATCGCGCCGGTGACCGCCGGAGCGGCCGCGCCGCCGGAATTTGCCGTGAAAAATCGCCGTGCGCACTTCGGCCACTTTCACTTGAAACACTTTTTGCACCGCTTCTTTGATCTGCGTCTTGGTCGCGGCTTTCGCAACCTCGAACACCGCGGTGTGCTGCGTCTCTCTCACACCGAGACCCTTCTCGGTGATGATCGGCCGCCGAATGATTTCATAAATCGAAAGCGCCATGTGCTGTCCTTGTCGAAGCGTCGCTTCGCGGGAGAATTACTTCCCGCCCTTGCCTTTTCCTTTGCCGCTGGTTTTGCTCGGCGCCTTGGCTCGTTTCGCCGGAGCCTTCTTCGCGGCTGCGGCCTTCGCCGGGGCCTTCTTCGCCTTTACCGTCGCGGCGGTTTCGGCGCTCTTTGCCGGCGCCGCGCTCGATTTCGCTTCAGCCGCTTGCGGCGCTGCCAAATCGATTTGCACCACTTCTTCCGCGCCTGCCGGACGCCCGCCGCCAAGCGATTGGCTCAAGCGCACAGCCGCTTGCTTCGAGAGCATCAACCGGTCGTGCCGCAACAGGTCGTACACTTCCAGACCATTCGGCGCGATCAGTTTCACACCTTCCAGATTTCGGCTGGCGCGCACCAGATTCTGATTCGCTGCCAAATCCACCAGCAGAATCTTCTTCGAGTCGCCGTCCAGTAGATCCAGCACTTGCCGGAACGCTTTGGTCTTGTGCGTTTCCAACGTCCAGGTATCCACCACCGTAACTTTTTCCGCGGCCAGTTTCGCCGAAAGCGCTGAGCGCAGCGCGCCGATGCGAATCTTCTTTGGCAGCGCATACGCGTAACTGCGTGGCGTCGGGCCGTGCACTGTGCCGCCCTTGCGCCAAATCGAGCTGCGGATTGAGCCGACGCGCGCGCGGCCTGTGCCCTTTTGCCGCCACAATTTCTTGCCGGAGCCGGCAACTTCGCCGCGCCCTTTCACCTTGTGTGTTCCCGCGCGCTGCCACGCCAGATACCAGCGCACGGTTTCGTGCAGCAGGTTCTGATTGATCCGCGCGCCAAAAACGGCGTCGGACAGTTCCACCTGCCCCACCGTTTCGCCCTTCAAATTCTTGACGTCCACTACCGGCATTGTCGTCGCGCCTTTGTTGTTTCGTCGTTCGCTTCGCGTGCTACTTCTTGGCCTTCGCCTTCGGTTCCGCCACCACAACCGGCTTCCGCGTCTTTTTCGCTTTGCGAATCATGATGCAAGTTCCATTCGGACCCGGCACCGATCCGCGCACCAGCAACAAATTCTCTTCCGCATCCACCTTCACTACTTTCAAGTTCTGCGCGGTCACCTGCGCGTTGCCCATGTGCCCCGGAAAATGCTGCCCCGGCCAAACGCGCGAAGGATACGAGCTGCCGCCGATGCCGCCCGGCGCGCGGTGAAACATCGAGCCGTGCGTTGCGTCGCCGCCGCGGAAGTGCCAGCGCTTTACGGCGCCCGCAAATCCTTTGCCCTTGCTCACGCCGGTGATGTCCACAAAATCGCCCGCAGCGAAGCGATCCACCAAAACACGATCGCCGGCCTTGGTTTCATCCGCGGAATCGTCGATGCGCACTTCGCCCAGCCGCTTGATCGGCGCCACGCCGGCCTTCTTGAAGTGGCCGGTCATCGCCTTATTGACGCGCTGCGGCTTGATGAATTCCACCAATCCCAGTTGCGCCGCGTCGTAACCGTCCTTCAGCTTGGTGCGCCGCTGCACCACCACGCACGGCCCGGCTTGCAGCACTGTGCAGCCAATGGCCGCGCCGTCTTCGCCGAAGACTTGTGCCATCCCCAATTTAATTCCCAGAATTCCGTTGACCGCCATGGCTGCGTTTATCTCTTTTCTCTGATCTCGTTACTGGCGTCCGCCGCGCGGCTACGATTTCACCGCGTGCTCGCGCCCGAACGCCTTGATTTCCACGTCCACACCGGGCGGCAGATCGAGCTTCATCAGCGCGTCCACCGTGTCCGGCGTGGGTTCCAAAATATCGATCAACCTCTTGTGCGTGCGCATCTCAAACTGCTCGCGCGATTTTTTGTCCACGTGCGGCGAGCGCAGCACGGTCCAGCGGTTGATGGTCGTCGGCAACGGAATCGGTCCGGCGACTTCGGCGCCGGTGCGGCGCGCCGTATCGACGATCTCCCGTGTGGATTGGTCCAGTACGCGGTGGTCGTACGCTTTCAAACGGATGCGAATTTTTTCTCCGGAGGACATAGGTTACTCGATGATCTCGGTTACGGCGCCGGCTCCAACCGTGTGGCCGCCTTCGCGAATCGCGAAGCGCAACCCCTTCTCCAGCGCCACCGGCGTGATCAACGCGATTTCCATCGCCACGTTGTCTCCCGGCATCACCATTTCCACTCCGCTCGGCAACTTGGTCACGTCCGTGGTGCGAAAATAGAATTGCGGCCGGTAGCCCGTGAAAAACGGCGTGTGCCGCCCGCCTTCTTCCTTCGTCAACACGTACGCTTCCGCCTTGAACTTCGTGTGCGGCGTGATCGATCCCGGCTTGCAGATCACCTGTCCGCGTTCCACTTCTTCCTTCTCCGTCCCGCGCAGCAGCAACCCTACGTTGTCGCCCGCCATGCCTTCGTCCAGCAACTTCCGGAACATTTCAATGCCCGTCACCACCCGCTTCATCGTCGGCCGGAAGCCCACAATCTCAATTTCTTCCCCGACCTTCACCTTCCCGCGCTCCACCCTCCCCGTCACCACCGTCCCGCGTCCCGAAATCGAAAAGATATCTTCGATCGGCATCGCGAACGGCTTATCCACATCGCGCACCGGCAGCGGTATCCCCTTGTCCACCGCCTCCATCAATTCCAGAATGTTCTTCTCCCACTTCTCTTCCCCGTTCAACGCGCCCAAAGCCGATCCGCGTATCACCGGAATCGTGTCGCCCGGATATTGATAGCTCTTCAGCAGTTCGCGCACTTCCAACTCAACCAACTCCAACAGCTCCGGATCTTCCACCGCGTCGCACTTGTTCAAGAACACCACGATCGCCGGCACGCCCACTTGCCGCGCCAACAGAATGTGCTCGCGCGTCTGCGGCATCGGTCCGTCCGTCGCCGCCACCACCAGGATCGCGCCGTCCATCTGCGCCGCGCCCGTGATCATGTTCTTGATGTAGTCCGCGTGCCCCGGGCAATCGATGTGCGCGTAGTGACGATTCGCAGTCTCGTACTCCACGTGCGCCACCGCGATCGTGATCCCGCGCTCGCGCTCTTCCGGCGCGTTGTCGATCGAATCGAACGCCCGGAATTGCACCTTCGGGTTGTTCTTCGCCAGCACTTTCGTGATCGCGGCCGTAAGCGTCGTCTTGCCGTGATCGATGTGCCCGATCGTCCCGATATTTACGTGCGGCTTACTGCGCTCAAACTTTTCCTTCGCCATCG
>JBEKDK010000015.1:0-45547 GCA_050014395.1 Candidatus Acidiferrales bacterium
CGCATAGACGGCGCCTACCACGTCCTCGACGTTCTTCTTGATCTTGCCGCGCACTTCGTCCCAGCGGCTCACCTTGAAACTCGTCGCGTAAATCGCCACGTCGCCCATGTACTCGATCAGGAACCATCGCCCGATCAGCCCTTCGGCGAGCACCGCGGCCCACACCGCGTATCGCGCCCACCCCATCACAGGCCCTCCGACGTGATGGAACAGCAACAGTTCGGCGCAGAAAACAAGCCCCAGACCCGCAAGCGAAATAGTGATCGCGAGAATCTTCAGCCCCGTGCGCAGCGCGCGCAAGAATCCCGCGCGCCCCGTCAGAAATTTCACCCGGTAAAGCTTCGGCAGTATCAGCGCCCCAAAACCAAATACCGCGGCGAACACCACAACCCACCTCAGATCGTTTAAATACGGCTCCCAAATCACCGCCGCGGTTCCTCCGCTGCGAACCAGCGAATACACTTGTGCGACCGTGAGCAAATTCCCCAGCAGCAGCGGCAAAAGAAAAATCAGGATCGCGGCCAGCAGTTTGCCGAGGCTGAGAAAGAATCGCGTGGCGTACCGCTGCATGCCTCCGAACTCCCAGCGATTGAATCCGCGGTAGCGCGTCACGAACCACAACCCGCGCAGGAAAGTTTCCGCCATGAACGACGTGACGTCGCGCAACGTCGCCTGCCCTTCCGTCAGCGGCGCCCAATACGATTCGTAGACGTGCACCGTGCGTTCCTGGCCGTCGCTGCCGGTGACGTTCATCTCCGCGCGCACCAATTCCGTCACAGTGCCCTTCGCGTTTCGCAGATGCACCGCTCGCGGCACGATGGGTTTCGCCGCGCCGGGCTGCGCGCGCAGTTCCGCATTGCGCAGCGCCACCGCGATCTGCTCCAGCGTCTCGAAATGCACTTGCTGCCCCATTCCGTGGGTCACGACGATGGCCCAATCCGCGCCGTCCCTGGCCCCGGCAGCCAGCGCGGCACGCTCCGCCACAGCGGGCTTTTCCTGCGGCGGGAACGAATCCACCGTCGTGTATCCGGTCAGAAATTTATGAATGTCGCGCCGCATGATGGCCTCCAAGGCTCGTAACTGATGCGAGAATTTGCCGCTTACTACATTGCCCGCCGACGATTGTCAAGCATTTCCAGCTACCCTTCCGCGCCCGACTTGCACCGCCGGGCCGAATGCGATACAAACGAAGTCTCTCTACCGGGTCTCTTCTTGCAAGCATTCGGGGGCAAAGAAATGCCGCGGAAAAATCCAAAGGTGTCGCCGAAGTGCCCGTCAGCGCTCGGAACGATCGCGCTTGTGCTCATCTTCTTCGTCGCGGCGCTCGCCGCTTGGCAGCCGCTACTCGCTGCCCCTGCAACAGCCTACGATGACGCGATCAAGCAAATCTCCGCGCAATTGGCAGACGCCATCACCGCCTCCGGAAAGAAGACAGTTGCGGTGGCGGATTTCGCTGACCTGGATGGCAACGTTACCGAACTCGGCCGTTTCGTCGCCGGGGAAATCGCGGACTCGCTCGCGGCGCAAGCAAAAGGCTTTCTCGTCATCGATCGCACGCATTCCCAAGGCGCGCCCCAGGCCACCAGCGCCTCGGCCGTCGACGCCCTGATCACCGGCAGCCTCACCACATTCTCCGATCACGTTCGGCTCACGGCGAAGGTGCTCGACACGACGAACTCCGCAATTCTCGGCACTGGAAGCGTGGATATCCCGCGCACGAAAGACGTTGACGAACTGATCGGAAGATCGCAATCGGCTCGATCTTCGGCATCGAGCGCATCGGCGCCGTCCCGTTCGTCCGCGACTTCGTCGGCGGCGCAAACCGCTCCAGGCCCCATCCCCGCGGCCACAGGTTCTGCTCCGCCAGCCAAACCGCCGCGCGGCTCGGACAAGCCGGCGCAGAAACCATCCGCGCCGGCCAGCCCATCGGCGTCGGGAACTGGTAGCGTTGCCACGGACGCCTATCGAGTGGTCGCGACGTCGCTCACGCGCTCAGCCGGCACCGTAACTGTGAATCTCGAATTCGACTCCGTCTCCGACAGCACCGTGCAGCTCGCGATGGTTCGTGCCGAAACGTATCTCACCGACGAAACTGGCGTGCGTTGGACCTTGAATCAAATCGACACGGCGGGAATCTTCAATGTGCGCGCCATGGCCGGCGGCGGATTCTGGCGCGGAGTGCCACTGGCGAAGGGCGCAAAAATCCAGACCGTGCTTACGTTCACGCCGCAAGGCCCGGCGGCCGGGTCGCGATTCACTCTGACGATCTCCGAATTCCGTCCGAAGTGGAATCGCACGGTGGCAATCGAGGGCTTAAAGTAGCTTACGTTCGCTGCCTTGCCCGGCCTGCGGGCGTCGGGTATAGTGAGCCTTCATGCAAGCCCGCCTAGGAGCCCCATTCCGGTGCCAGGCTTTCTACAAAAACTTTTGCCGCACGAGCCAACATTCTTCAATCTCTTCACGCAACTCGCGGAAAATGTGGATGTGGGGGCCAAGGCTCTGGTCGATCTGCTGCACGATTTCCGGGATATTCCGGCGAAGGTGGAGCGTATCAAGGGCTATGAGCACACCGCTGACGATCTGACGCACGCCCTGCTGACGCGCCTGAATTCGTCGTTCATCACGCCGTTTGACCGCGAAGACATTCACGAGCTTTCCACGCGCATTGACGACGTGCTTGACCTGATCGACGCGGCAGCAAGCCGCTTGGTGATCTATCGCATCGATAGCGTGCGCGCGGGCGTGCCGGAGCTTGCCGAGACGCTGGCCGCGACCACCGCGCAGATGGTGTCTGCCGTGCGCGTGCTGGAAAAGCGCGACCACATCCTCGACTACTGCATCGAAATCAATCGCCTCGAAAACGAAAGCGATCGCCTTTCCCGCACCTTGATCGCTCAGCTTTTCGACGAAGAGCGCGATCCCGTGCAAATCATCAAGTGGAAAGAGATTATCGAAGTGATCGAGACGGCGGTGGACAAGTGCGAGGACGTCGCCAACGTGATCGAGTCTGTCACGATAAAAAACTCGTGAGTCTCCCGAATTGCAACATTCCGCGCTTCCCTTCCCGGCCGTGCCCGCGCCGTGCTGCGGGGCCCGCCGCGTGAGGCCCCTGTCGTGACCAGCTTCCATCTTCTGCTTATCATCGTCGCCGTCGCGCTCGCGTTCGATTTCTCGAACGGCTGGCACGATGCCGCGAATTCCATCGCCACGATCGTTTCAACGCGCGTGCTCACTCCGATCTGGGCTGTGGGTTGGGCCGCTTTTTGGAATTTCATTGCCGCGTTCGTGTTTGGCACGGCGGTGGCCAAGACGATGGGCATGGGCCTCGTTCGCGTGGAGTTGATCAACGAAAACACAATCATCGCCGGACTCGTAGGCGCAATTTTGTGGAATCTGTTCACGCTCATTCTCGGCTTGCCCACCAGCTCATCGCACGCATTGATGGGGGGCTACGGCGGCGCGGCGATTGCTCTCGCCGGCTTTCGCGCCATCGTACTGCACGGGTGGATCACGCCGGTGCTGTTCATTTTTCTCGCGCCGATGATCGGCATGGTCGCGGCGATCGCCATCACGACGATCACCAGTTGGATGGTGCATCGTCAGCCGCCGCATCGCGTGGACCGCTGGTTTCGCCGGCTGCAACTTATTTCCGCCGCGGCCTACAGCTTGGGACACGGTTCAAACGATGCGCAAAAAACCATGGGCATCATCACCGCCGCGTTGATCGCCGGCGGATTGGTGCATTCGACCGCGATTCCCTGGTGGGTTATCATCGTATGTCATCTGGCGATGGCGGGCGGCACGATGGCCGGTGGCTGGCGCATCGTCCGCACGATGGGACAGCGCATCACGAAGCTGAATCCGTTCGGAGGCTTCGCGGCGGAGACCGCCGCGGCCATGACGCTGCTGGGCACCGCGCACTTCGGCATCCCGGTGAGCACCACGCACACGATCACCGGCGCAATTGTCGGCGTGGGCGCTTCCCATCGATTGACCGCCGTGCGTTGGGGCGTTACGCGGCGCATCGTGTGGGCCTGGGTGCTGACGATTCCCGGAGCGGGCATCATGGGATTTGCGCTTTGCAAGGTGCTCACGGCTTGGATTCACATCCAATAATTTTATTCGCACATGATTCGCACACCCATTCCGTTTGCCACCATCGAGGAAGCCCTCGAAGAAATTCGCCAGGGCCGCCAAATCGTTTTGGTGGACGACGAAGACCGCGAAAACGAAGGCGATCTGGCGATGGCCGCCGAGAAGGTCACGCCTGACGCCATTAATTTCATGGCGAAATTCGGCCGTGGCCTGATTTGCCTGGCGCTCACTCAGGAACGCTGCGAAGAGCTGCACTTGCCGCCGATGTCGCCGGTGAACACCTCGAATTACGGCACGGCGTTCTGCGAATCGATCGACGCTCGCCGCGGCACAACCACCGGCATCAGCGCCGCCGATCGCGCCACGACGATCCTCGCCGCGATCGATCCCGCCACCCGCCCCGCCGATTTGGCGCGGCCCGGACACGTCTTCCCGCTGCAAGCATCGCGCGGCGGTGTCCTGGTTCGCGCGGGGCAAACGGAAGCTTCGGTGGATTTGGCGCGCATTTCCGGCCTCTATCCCGGCGCGGTGATCTGCGAAATCATGAACGATGACGGCACGATGGCGCGCTTGCCGCAGCTTGCCGAATTCTGCCGCATGCACGATTTGAAGCTCGTCAGCGTCGCGGATCTGATTCGCCATCGCATGCGCCATGAGCGCTATGTGCGTCGCGTGGCCGAATCCGAATTGCCGACGCGCTTCGGAACATTTCGCATGATCATCTATTCATCGGACGTGGATGGCGCGCAGCACATCGCGCTGGTGCACGGACCGATTGGCAACGTGGTCGAGCGCGAGGGCCACGAAACTTCGCGCGAGGCTGCGCAGACGCCGCCGCTGGTGCGCGTCCACGCAAGCTGTCTGACGGGCGACGTCTTCGGCTCCGCCACGTGCGATTGCCAGCAAACCATCGCGCGATCGCTCGAAGCCATCGTCGCGGAAGGGCGCGGCGTATTCGTCTATCTGCATATCGCCGGCCGAAACTTCGCGATCGAAGCGCCGTCGGCGCCCGACATTGTGCCGCGCGCGCTCTATCACGGGCGCAGCCATGTCGAAGCCGACGCTGCTCGTATGCGCGTCTTGCAGCGCGAAAGCGGTATCGGCGCGCAAATTTTGAGCGATCTTGGCCTCACGTCGATGCGCGTCCTCACAAATCATCCGCGAAAATTGGTCGCGCTCGAAGGCTACGGCCTGCGCATCGCCGAGCAGGTTCCCATCCCGACAGGCAGCACCCAACCCACGCGCCAGCGTTCCTAGAATTCATTCCGAATGAAGCGCGCCGTTTGCGCTTCTGTCATTCCGGCGTGAGGAGTCTTCTTACGCTTCGAGGTGAAGGATATTTCTGCACGGGGTGGGTGCCCCATGTTCGCCCCGCCTCTTGGGGCGAACGCCTGCCCGCCGCAGGAGGGTGGGGTCTTTCGCCTGGTTTTTGTCGCTACGGCGATGAGGGCCCGACGATCACGTACGGCCGAATCGCGTCGAGCTTCTTTCGAGAGATTCCGCGAATCGCCAGCAAATCTTCGACGCGGCGAAATGGCCCGCTCTTTTCGCGGAAATCGACAATTGATTGTGCGGTTTTCGGCCCGATGCCCGGCAATTGCGCAAGTTGATCGGCGGTTGCGACGTTGAGATTGAGCGGCTTGCTCGGAGGCTGCTTCGCCGCGCGCGCCGCGCCGCAAAAAAGAAAGCTCGCAGCGATCAGAGACAAGCAAACTCCCCGAACGAAGCGCATCACGGCGATTCCCTCCACGCGTTTCGTTTACTCGTCACACTAGATCTTTCCCGCGACTCTGATCGCGCGAAATCTAGAGACGCGTTCCCTGCGCATCGAAAACTTCCAGCGCACCGAACAATGCGGCCTGCGTTTCGACGTGTGCGCGATCGCCAACGACGACGATCTGCGCATTTGCGGAATCGAAATATTTGCGCGCGGCTTCCAGGACGTCATCCGCGGTCAGCGCCTGAATCTTTTGCCGATACGTCTCGAGATAATCGTCGGGCAATTCTTCAAGCAGCACGCTTGCCAGTTGTCCAGCGATGCCGTCCTGCGTGCCCAAGCCCAGCGAAAACAGTCCGGCCAGATAATTGCGCGCGTCGGCCAGCTCTTCTTCGCTGACGGCGAGCGCGCGCATGCGGTCGAGTTCGTAAAACATTTCCGCCAGGGTCGCCGCCACCACTTCGCCGCGTACCGCGGCGTTAACGCTGAAATATCCGTGCCGGCGCATCGCATGCAGCGTGCTGCGTGGACTGTAGGTGTAACCCTTCTGCTCGCGAATATTCAGCACCAAGCGCGAATGAAACGCGCCGCCGTAAATCGCGTTGGCCAGAGTCGCGCGCTGCCAATCGGGACTTCGCCGCGTGATCGCGCGATTGCCCACCACGATTTGCGCCTGCACCGCGCCGGGCAAGTGCACCAAATAGGCGCGCCGGCCATGCACTTCCGGCAATGGTGGATCGGCCGCAGCTATCGGCGCAGCGCCTTGCCACTCGTCAAACCTGCGCGCAACCTTCTCTTGCATCTGCGCCGCGTCGAAATCGCCAACGAGCACCAGCAACGCATTCGCCGGCCGATAATTTCGCGCGTAGAAATTGGACAATTGCGGAAGACGGTACGATTCCACTTGCGCTTCAGTCGGCGCGATTGTCGCGTACGGATGAGTTCCGAATAGCACCTTGCGCATGCGCTCGCTAGCCAGAAAGCCGGGCGTGGTGCGCTCGATGCGCAAGCCCTCAATTAGTTGGCGCCGCTCACGCTCGAATTCGGCTTCGGGGAATGCCGCTTGTGATGCCAGCTCCGCCACCAACTGCAGCAGCGGCTCGCTGTGGTCTGTCAAGCCTGCGAACGAAATCGCGCTGGTGTCCGCCGACGACGAGCTAGAAAGATCGGCGCCCATTCCGCGCAACGCCTCTTCAATCTCTTGGCTCGTGCGAGACGCCGTGCCGGTGCGCAGCACTGACGCCGTGATTCCAGCCAGGCCGGGGACGGACGCTTCCACTGCGGCCGCATTTCCGCTGCGAAAGAACAGTTGCCCGGTGAATTTCGGAATCGTGTGCGATTCCACCAGAGCGACTTCCAGGCCGTTGGCAAGGCGCGCGCGCGATTTCTGCGGCCACACCACCGGCCGCTCGGGGCCGAGCGCGGGGACTTTGGGAGAGAGTGCTTCGACAGTCGGAGTGTTGGCCATCACGCGCCTGCCTTCGCCGCCGGCTGGCGGTAGACAATCGAGCGTTCTGTCGGCAACAAGTATTTGTGCGCGACGGCCCGCACCGCGGCGGGCGATACATCGAGGAATCCGCTCAGCACAGTGTTCACCAAGCGCGGCTCGTTATCAAACAATGTGAAACATGCCATGCAATGCATCAAACCGTAGCGCGGAATGTAACTTCCGTGCCCGCCTTCGAGCATCGAGAAATAATCCGACCGGAATTTCACCTTGAGTTGCTCAAGCTCGCCTTCGCCAATTCCCTTGTCCTTCACTTCGTCGAGAACCTTCTGATACTCGGCCAAAGTTTCCTCCGCGGACTTTTCCTGCTTGTGAAAAATGCGCGTCACCATCAGCGTCGGTCCGTTGTAATCGAAAAGATCGCCGACCGGAAAGTGAATGCCACCATCGACGTCCACCGCGATTTGCTTCTCAAGCACAAGCCGGCGATAAACGCGGCCGGCTCGACCGCCGTGCAGCGCCTGATCGAGCATCGCCGCTGCGTACCAATCCGGCGTCAGTCTGCGCGGCGCGGGATAGCCGACGGCCAGCGCCGGCAACGCGCCGAATTTTTCTTCGACGACGCCGCTGCGCTCCTCGATTTGCGGCGGCTCGCTGACGTCTGCCGCAGGCGCCGGCGGCCCCGCCGGAATCGAGCCGAAATGGCGCTCGGCAAGCACGAATCCTTCATCCGGTTGCACATCACCCAGCATCAACAGCACGGCATTCGACGGCGCGTAGTAGGTGCGGAAAAAAGCTTGCACGTCGGCGAGCGTCGCGGCGTCCAGATCCGCAAAATCTCCGTAGAAATTGTGCGCGTTGGCCCAATTGCGATAGGCCACCGGCGGCAGGTCGAGCCACGGAAATCCGCCATACGGCTGATTCAGCACGTTGACGCGAACTTCTTCCTTGACGACGTCGCGCTGGTTGCGCAGATTTTCGTCGTCCACCTTCAGCGCGCGCATGCGATCGGCCTCGAGCCACAGCACTCGTTCCAGCGCGTTCGACGGCACGGATTCGTAATAGTTCGTCACATCGTAATGCGTCGAACCATTCAGCACGCCCCCGGAAGAATTGATCAGCCGGATGTGCACCATCTTCCCGGCGTTTTCGGAGCCCTGAAACATCATGTGCTCAAATAAATGCGCGAAGCCGCTTCTTCCGCGCGGCTCAAGGCGAAATCCGATGTTGTAATAGACGCCGACGGTGGCGATTGGCGCCGTGCGGTCCGGCGAAATCACAACGCGCAATCCATTCGCCAGCGTGCTGGTCTCGATGGGAATCTGCAGATCGCTCAACTGTTCTCTCCTCCCGAATGTTTTTTCTCGCGTGCGAAACTTTGAAGCGCGTGCCGCGCGCCGCGACCAGCCAATTTCCTGGACGCACGCAATTCACCAAGCGAATCCCTCAATCGCTCGAGCGCCACGTAGGCTTCGCGATACGAACGCGGAAATCGCATCAGCGCCTTGCAGTCCCGTGCGATCTTCTGTGCATCGCGCGCATCTCGCGCTCCATCAGGCGCCGCACGCGGTCCCAGCCGCGAAACATTTTCCAGCGTCTTGCGCGCCAGCGGCGCGAGCACGAGCATCGCTCGGCGGCGCGTAATGCCTTGCGCCATTAAGATCCGCGTCCCGGCCTCAAACGACGCCGCCAAAAAAGGTGATGCAAACGACCGCGCCGCGTGGCTCACGCCCTTTCCATCCGTCGAAATGCGCAACGGCACGCCGCCAAGGTCGCGGCAAATTCTTCGCGCCACGTGCAGCGCCTTCGTGCTGCCCTCAAGCTCGAAAAAACAACCCTCGAGCGGCATCACACCGCGTCTGCTAATCACTTGCACCGGATGCAGCGAGCCTGTGGCGGCGCCGCAATCGGCGAGCGCGCGGAGTTCGCGCGAATCCAAGCGACCGCTCGCGTGCAACACGATTCTGCCGCGTCACTCCTTACCGCCCATTTCGGCCAGGTGCGCCGCAATACCGGCAAGCTGCGCATCGGGAGCGCACAGCAGCAACACGTCCGCAGCCAACAATTGCCGCGTGAGCTGCGCATGCGGCCGGCCATCGCCGATCGCGCGCACCGCATGGCGCGCTGTCGCTTCTCCGCGCGTGACAACCGGACCGACGCGCCAGCCGGCGACGCGCAGCCCACGGCCCAGCGTACGTCCGATGCAACCTGCGCCGACGATTCCGACGGTGAGTGGACCGTGTGTTAGCATAACGTGTCGGCGACTCCTGCGTCTCGGGTCTTTTGCCCTTGCACCTATCGCATTTGTTTCACTTATTCTGGACCGTCTACTTCGCCGCGATTGCGGCCTTCGCCCTCGCCGGCGGCGCTCTCTGCGCGATCGGACTCCGCCAATTGCCGTGGCTGAAACACACCGAGCCAGTGCGCCGCGATCACGCGCCCTTGATATCAATCATCTTTGCGGCTCGGGATGAAGCTGAAAAGTTGCCGGCGGCGCTCCGTACCGTTCTGGCCCAGGATTATTCCAATTACGAAGTCGTCGCGGTCAACGATCGATCGCGCGACGCGACTGGCGATATTCTCAATCAATTCGCGCGCGCAAGCAATCGTCTTCGCGTGATTGACGTCACCGAACTGCCGCCGGGCTGGCTCGGCAAAACGCACGCGCTGGACGCCGGATATCGCGCTTCGCGCGGTGAATGGCTGTTGTTCACGGACGCGGACGTTAGCTTCGCGCCCGATGTATTGTCGCGTGCGATCACGCTGGCGGAGCAGCGCGGATGGGATCACCTGACATTGATTGCGGGAGTCGAGATGCATGGCGTGTGGGAAATTGCCGCCATCAGTTATTTCAGTTTGGTGTTTGTGGCCGGCAATGGAATCTGGCACATCAACCGGCCGTGGTCGCGTGCGTACAACGGCATGGGGGCGTTTCAATTGGTGCGCCGCGAAGCGTACGAGCGGGCGGGCGGCCATCGGCGATTGGCGCTGGAAGTGCTCGACGATATGAAGCTCGGCAAGATCATCAAGCTCGCGGGATTTCGCTCGGGCACCGGCGTCGGAATCGATGAAGTGCGCGTGCGCTGGCACGCCGGCTTGCGAAACGTGATCGACGGCGTGACGAAAAATATGTTCGCGGCGTTCGGATACAGCGCCGCGTTTGCTTGTGGCGCGATGCTGCTGCCACTCGCGTTCAGCATCAGCACCGTGCTCGGCGCGATTTTCGCGACGGGATGGGCGCGCGGGCTTGCGGCGATTGCGCTCGCCAGCGTTCTGGCCACACATGCGCTGTGCCTCGTGTCCGTGGACCGATCGCCGCTTTGGGCGCTGACGAATCCGCTCGGTGCGATTCTTTTTGACTGGATGATATTGCGCTCGATGATCGTGACGCTGTGGCAGGACGGCGTGAAGTGGCGCGGCACTTTTTATCCGCTCGACGAACTGCGCAAGAACGTGGTGTGAGCGCAATGCGCATCGCGTTCACGCCGGCTGCGAGACCGGCGGATCGGGCGGAGGCGCGGCGGGCGAAAACAACGCGCCGAGTTCGCGCTGCTTGAGCGCGCGGACGCGATCGCGCAGCGCCGCGGCGCGCTCGAATTCAAATTTCTTGGCCGCTTCGCGCATCTGTTCTTCGAGTTGCGCAATGGCCGTGCGCAGCTGCTCTTCCGTCACGATGCTCTCGTCGGCGAAATCCTCAGCGGGCACGGTGTAATAATCGGCTTCGACGATGCGAGCGAGCTTCATATCCACGCTTCGGATAATGGATTGCGGCGTAATGTGGTGCTCGGCGTTGTAGGCGATTTGTTTTTCGCGGCGGCGATTGGTTTCGTCGAGCGCTTGGCGCATCGAGCCGGTCATCACGTCGGCGTAAAGGATCGAGCGGCCGTCAATGTGCCGCGCGCAGCGGCCCATGGTTTGTATCAGCGCGGTTGCGCTGCGAAGATAGCCCTCTTTATCCGCGTCTAGAATCGCCACCAGAGAAACTTCAGGAAGATCCAGGCCCTCGCGCAGAAGATTGATGCCGATCAGAACGTCGAATTCGCCGCGGCGCAAATCGCGCAGGATGCGCACGCGCTCCAGCGTTTCGATTTCGGAATGCAGATAGCGGCATTTGACGCCGACTTCGGTGAAATATTCCGAAAGATCTTCGGACATGCGTTTGGTGAGCGTGGTGACCAGCACACGCTCATTGCGCGCGGCACGCACGCGAATTTCTTCGAGCAGATCGTCCACCTGGCCCTTCACGGGGCGAACTTCAACTTGCGGGTCGACGAGGCCAGTCGGGCGGATCACCTGCTCGATCACAACTCCCGCGCTGCGCGTCAGCTCGTAAGGGCCGGGCGTGGCGGAAACGTAAACCACTTGGCCGGTGCGATGCTCGAATTCCTCGAACGTGAGCGGGCGATTGTCCAGCGCCGACGGCATGCGGAAACCGTAATCGACGAGAGTTTGCTTACGCGAGCGATCGCCTTTGTACATGCCGTTGAGCTGCGGAATCGTCTGGTGCGATTCATCGATGAACAGCAAGTAATCCTGGGGAACGTAATCGAGCAGCGTGGGCGGCGCTTCGCCGGGCAGGCGGCCCGAAAGATGGCGCGAATAATTTTCCACGCCGTGGCAATAGCCGATGGTGCGCATCATCTCGATATCGAAACGCGTACGCTGCCAGAGGCGCTGCGCTTCGACGTATTTACCCTGCTTTTCCAGCTCAGCCTTCCACCAATCAAGTTCCTCGAGAATGGTGACGATGGCGCGCTCGCGCTGCACGGCAGGCATCACGTAGTGCGATTTCGGATAGATCGCCAGGCGCGTGGGATTTTCGCCGCCACGCAATTCTCCGGTGAGCGTGTCCATCGCGCGAATCGCATCCACCTGATCGCCCCACAGCTCGATGCGATACGCCTGATCTTCGTAGGGCGGATAAATCTCGATCGTATCGCCGCGCACGCGAAACGATCCGCGGCGTAAATCCTCGGAGCGCTCGTATTGAATATCTACGAGCTTATGGAGAATCGTTTCGCGCGGCATCTTCTTTCCGGATTCGATCGTGAACATCATTCCGAAATACGCATCCGGCGAGCCGATGCCGTAAATGCAAGAGACCGAGGCGACGATCACGACGTCGCGACGCTCGAAAAGCGAGCGCGTGGCGCTCATGCGCAACTTGTCCAGCTCGTCGTTGATCGTGGATTCTTTTTCGATATAGGTGTCCGACGCCGGCAGATAGGCTTCCGGGAGGTAGTAGTCGTAATAGCTGACGAAATATTCGACGGCGTTCTGCGGGAAGAAACTCTTGAATTCGGAATAGAGCTGCGCCGCGAGCGTCTTGTTGTGCGCCAGAACGATCGCGGGGCGATTGGCTGCGGCCATGACCTTGGCCATCGTGAACGTCTTGCCCGATCCCGTGACGCCGAGGAGCACCTGATGTTTTTCGCCGCCATCGACACCACGAACAAGCTGCTCAATGGCTTGGGGCTGATCGCCCTGCGGCTCGTAATCGCTATTGAGTTTGAAATCCATGTCCGGCGCTCGCACAGCGCGGTCCGAAGGCCCGCGCAAACTATTTATTTTACTCCGAAAGCTGCCGCAGCAGGAAGTGGGCGGTAAATTCGCCCCGAAACGACGATCTCGGGCGCTTCCAGGTTAACAATGTGCAGCAGGGGTACCCACACCCCCGGTATGTTTTGCGTAAGAGTGGCAAATACAGGACTTACAGGAGAAGAGTGCGCATGAGTGTGAAAACAGGCGATTTGATCCGGGATTGTATACTTCACGCCACCGAATCCAAAAGTGGAGTATACTCTCCCCACGCGATGGAATTCTCTACTAAGTCCGTATGGTTGTCTTTTTCCGTGGCTGCCACTGTCGGCGCTGCCCTTTTCTTCCTATTTTCCCCGCCTCCTCCAAGTTACGCAGTCGCCGTGCTTGGGGCTGTTGCTGTGGTCATAACACTCGTGCTACCCAAGGAGCCAAGCAAGGGAGAAAAGGCTGTGTGGATCATTATCGCGTCCCTATTAATGGTTATAGAGATGGTTGCGGTCAATCATAGTCAAGAGCAGCAGGACTCTCACTTCAGTTCGATTGAAAGCGGGCTAACTACTGCTGTTCAAGAAAGTAAGGAGACACTGAAAGAAGCTGAAGCGACGTTAAAAACTACAGAGCAAATTGGCAGCCAGGGCCAGATTCAGCACGACGATTTAATTCGAGAAGACGAAGCGCTTCGTGCTGAGTTAGGTGAAACGGCTTACGAAACACTATATTTAAGAAACCAGCGAATCAGGACTGACTTAGATAACTTGTCCGCTCTAGTTAACAGACGCTGGGCCGATAACCAAAGAATATTGGTACAGATTGACTCAACTTTTAGATTAGAATACCCGGGAAGACCGGATTTGGAAGCCAGAGCGAGAACTGAAAGACAGAATCTCGACAACACAGCATGGCAAGGCTTTCAGAAACAATATCTCATAGAAATACAGCCACCGATGATTAAGGTGCTCCGTGAGATTCTGACGGCATCTGGAAAACAAGCAGAACCTGATGATAACAAGCTTGCGAACTCTTTCCTGATAGGCAACGCATCCCAGGTTTTAGTTCAGATAGCTCGCATCAAGGCGATGGCTGCGGAGTTAAGACCGTAAGTTCTATGCAGCGGGTTCGGCTTGTTGCGCCGTAAGTTCTTTGTATTCAAGGTTCGTAGTTTGGATTAGCTTGATGATCGTATCTCGAAAAAGGTAGGGGTTCTTACGGTTGTTGAATCGGAAGCACATTTCGTCTAAGTAAGCGGGGAGATGTTTCGCATCTACTTTATGCCACGTACCCACAATGCCGCGCTTGAGCAGGGAGAATGCAGACTCCACTGTGTTGGTGTGCACATCGCCGTGGGCGTACTGCTTCGAGTGGTTAATCGTGCGGTGCTTGCCAGAATCCATGTGATTCAGCGCCCACGGGTAGATCGCGGATTCGTCCGTCATAATCACTTCGACATGACTGCCAACGTTGGCCCTGATGATTTGTTGTACTGTCGTAGACTTCGCATCTTCGGCGCGAATCAAACGGAGATCGCCATTACGTTGGCGAATGCCGATAACAACCTGTTTGATGGACTTGGCACGCCAGCGGCGCTTCTTGCCACCAACGTAGGTTTCATCAATCTCTACCGTTCCAGTCAGTTTGGGTTGATTCGTTTCCTGCATCGCGGCGCGAATGCGGTGGCACAGATACCACGCCGTCTTGTAGCTCACGCCAAGCGCGGTCTGAATCTGGCAAGCCGACATGCCTTTCTTGGATTCACAAAGCAGCATGGTCGCCAGAAACCATTTCCAGAGGGGCAGGTGTGTATCGTGGAGCATCGTATCAACAGTCACAGAGAACTGGTATTCGCATGACGCACAGAGCAATTGATCGCGCTTCACGATGCGATAGATTTTCTTCGATTGGCAGTGTGGACACACGATGCCATCGGGCCAGCGGAGTGCTTCGATGTAGGCGCGGCACTTTGATTCGTCCGCGAAGTCTTTTATTAGCTCAACGAGGTTCATGTTTTTGTCGTCCATAGGTCACCTTATGCCGAAGAAAAAGAAGCACCCGAAGAACATGACAACTGACGAAGCAGGCAAGCACTTGTTTACCCGCAAGGGCCACAAGCTAATCAAAGAACACATCGCCAAGTTGGAGCGTTTAAGCACAAAGAAAGGGTAGCACTAATGCGAGGTGGTGTCAAGTACATAATCCCGTTTGATCTCGCTTATTTTCAGTAAGTTGCACAAGGTGATGCAATCGATTGAAAATAAGGAGTTTGCAGGCGCGTTTTTGCGCACCTTGGTGCATGTTGATTGCAGTGTGTCGATTGCGTTCCGTAGGCCCGGTGCGATGGGCGCGGGCAGGCTCCGCGCCGGCAAAGAGAAAGTTTGTCAGGCCAGCGGGCGGCGCGGCTTTCATCGTGCAGCTCATGCGAGAACATAGCACATCTATAACCTACACGTCAATAATAACGAGCGGGGTATTCGAATGGAAGCTGTGGAAATTCATTCGAATAGTGGGAAACGGAGGAACCAAATCTGAAGGGCGGGCAAAATGCCTTAGGTCAAAGGATCACGCAGAAGCGCAGGGAACGCCCGCCTCGGCGGAAGGCAGAGACCGGCAGAGGCCCCTTCCCACTGCGGCGGGCGCGACGACAAGCGAGAGACGAAAGTGGCGTGAGGTTAGTGCTTTGGGCGGCTGTGCCTGGCTCCAAAGAGTTTCTCGATCGTCTTGACCGCGTAAAAAAGGCGGCTGGGGTGCGATGGGAGGGGGATGAAATCGTGGTGCAGGTAAAATTCGCGCGCCGTTTGGTCCTTGGCGTCGACAACAACGACGGCGGATCCCACTTCATGTGTGCTTGCCAGCACGCGTTTGAAAGCGTCGAGCACCAGTAGCTCGCCGAGGCCACGGCTACGGAAGGCGATGCTGACCGCGAGTCTGCCGAGCAGAATGGCCGGGACGTTGGGGTAGCGCGGGAGTTTTGTCGCGACGTTGTTCGGGAGATCGCCGAGGTTTACGGCGTGGGCCGAGAGCGTATAGAAGCCAGCGATCGTTTCGCCTTCGGGAGTGATGACAAAGGCGGCGGCGACATGCCTGCTGACATCTTGGGACGCTTGCCGCTGCAAATATCGATCTAGCGCAGGCACGCCACATGAAAAAGCCGCTCGGTTGTGCTTGGCGGCGAGCGGCTCGGTTCGATACTGGGCTGTGTCGTGCTGTCGAGTCACGAAGCGCTCACTCGGGCATTGTAGCGCCGGGCGGCGGCCTTCATTCGAGGACTCGGGGCTGGCGGATGCAGAAGTGCCTTCACAAACACCTTACGATCGCGGCCGGTGAGGGCCCATACTTCGTGCTGTTCAATCGCGCGTGCAGCAGCAGCGTCAGCGCTGGAAACCAAAAAATCGGACATCGAGCTGCCGTTCAGGCTGGCCGCGTATTCGATCCGGCGCTTTTGCTCGGGCTTTAGTCGAGCTTCCACTCGCTCGATCTTCCTGATTTGCCTTTGTTGCGACTTCAGCGCGAAAGCCATGATGTCCCTCACTTCGGACATTGTACGGTAATTTACCGTACATTGCAATTGCGACGCGCCAGTGAAAAACCGGGCAAGGCCACAGAGAGATCCCTCGTCGAAGACTCCTCGGGATGACGAGTGGGGGGCGGGCGGAATGACGGCGTGTCAACGGTTAACGCAGACGCGCAGAGAACACCTGCCTCCGGCGGGCAGAGACTCGCTGAGGACGCTCCCTACCGCGGCGGGCGTTGCACGCGCGCAGCTATTAGGGGAGGAGGTGAAGGCTTACGTGGCTGTGGACGGCACCGGCGTAGCGCATGGATTCGAGATGCTCGTTGATAATGATGACGTCCATTTTTTCGCCGCCGGATTGCGAGACGCTGACGACCCATCCGCTGCGCAAGGAAACGTAGATCAGGCTTTCGCCGGAGCCGGACCAATTCCCTACCGTGTGCATGCCTTCGATAGGGCCGGGCGCGGGTTTGGGCTCGCCGGCGCTGCCGGATTTTTGCGCGGACTTCGGAGGAACAAGGGAGATATGCGTCAGTATTACAGCGCATGATTCGCTGCTGGCTGCGGACGCGACTCCAGCAGGCGGCGCGCCTGCCACGGCAGCCGGACTCGCGGCGGCTTGCGGATTAGCGGCGATCGCCGGGCCCGCCCCGGCAGGCGGGCTTGCGGCAGCGGATGCGCCGGGCACGGCGGGCGAGGGCTGGCGGCAGGGCTCGTTCCGCAGATACGTTGAGTCGGTGTGCCACGTCATGCCGGGAAGCGGGATTGCGGTGGCGCCTTCGTCGGCGGACCAGGTTTGGCCGGGGGCGACGCTCGAGCCGGGCGCGCCGAGGCCGGAAGAAAGTTGCTCGACCCAGGCTTGGGCGTCGCGTGCGGCTTGCGGACTCTCAAACACGTCTTCGACGCCGGAAACGCCGGTGACTTTGCCGTGCGCATCGAGAGCGAATTCGACGACGCGGCCCGCGAGACGCTGATACTGAGTCTGGACGGACTCCGCGGCGGGATCGTATCCATCGGATTGAACCGTGGCGGCGGATTTTTCGTACGTCATGCGCAAACGCAGGGCGACAGGAGCGGCAGACGATTGCGCCGCTGACGGCGTGGCGGGCGTCAACGCATTCTGAGGCATCGCGCCGGGCGGCAGGACATCGACGCGAATGGTAGCGTCCCACGTGACGACGAGTTTGGACGGGCCTTGCGGGTCTTCGACAACGCCGCCACTCGATCCGGTGGTCGTGGTCTGGAGTTCCATTTGGTAGCGCAGGGTTTGGCCGGGCGTGAATTTCGGGCGGAGATCGGCCGACGCAGATGGCGCCTCCGGCGGTGTCGCCGCGGCCGATTTCGCCGCGGGCACGGCTTGGCTAGGCGCGGCAGGCTGCTGCGCGCGCAGGCCGACCAGCGCGCTAACGATTGCCGCGCAGCTCAGAATGCAGATTGTCGCAAGATGTTTCATCACAATTCTCAATATCGATTTCAATCGTCAATCGCGCCGAAAATTGCGGCGGCGCAGATAAACCCGCGGCGGGCGTGAGCGTCCAAACAATGGCGCGCGCGGCAGAACGCGATGCGGCGACGAGACGCGCATCGTCAAGCGCGATCGTGCTGAGCGATTCACCGCGAAAACTTGCGTCCGCGACGCCTTCGGGCGGCTTTTCGGGTCCGCTCGCAACGATCGCGGAAACTTGTTGCACGTCGTCGAGGCGAACTTGCAATTTCGAGCCGCTCGCTGACGCCAACCACTGGCCGCTTTCCCAACCGCTCGCGCCGGACCAGTTCGGCAAGGCGCTGGGCGGAATCGCGCGCGCGTCCTGCCAATGATCGTTCAGGATCATCGGCCGCGCGGGCAGCACCGCCGCGGGGCGAAGCGCGCGCAGCAGCCATGCGCTGAGCAGGCGCGGAGATTGCTCGTCGAGCGGCGGCGCGGCGTCGGGCGGAATGCCGAGCGTCTGGCCGGACGGAGTTTCGCGATATCGAATGGTGCGCTCCTGGCTCCAACCGGAAAGGGCGGCGTTCAGCGCTTGCGCCATGCGAGCCGATTGCGGATCGGCGGGAATTTCGGCCGGCGTGGCAGCGAAACTATCGAGCGATTCTTCGATCTCGGCTCCATCGGCGCTTACCGAGAGCACGCGGATTTGCGCGCGCCACGTCATAACACTTTTCGCTTCGCGCGCGAACGGCGCGACGTAGGTCTTCGCGCCAATCGTTTCCGTCTGCTCGCCATCGACACGCGCGGTCACGGCAAGTTGGATGCGGAATTCGAACGTCGCGCCTACGGAAAAAATCACTTGGAGGGGCTGATCTCCAGCGGGAGAGCCGGAGGCGGGACCGGCGGCGCCGCTCGAAGAAATCAGCGTCGCTAGAAAAACACAGGCAAGGGGGCGAGTTCGCGGCATCGACTCAGCGCGGGGCTCCGCGCACTGCGCGAGGGCCAGGGTTCGGGGGCGCGGCGGGAGCGACGAATGGTCCAAGATGCGGTGCGGCCACAGAACCTGAGAGGCGGAAAGCGCTCGACGGGGATGCCTGAGGTTCGACGACGGAAGTAGCGCGCGCGGAGCGAGCGGGCGCGGCCTGCGAGCCCGATGCGTCGATGCGAAAATCGAGCGTGCCGTCAAAATCCACGCTGCCCGCGGCGACGAGATCTTCCCCGGGCCTGGTGAGTTGCACGGGCGCGGCGCGCACGGTGCGATCGGCGATGCGAAACAATGCTTGCGCTTCGGTGAAGCGGCCGTCGTCGGCAGCGGTCGACGGATTCGCATGAAGCGCGCCGAGATTGAATCCGCTGATTTGAACGTTACGCGCGGCGATGGAGCCTTGGCCTTCGAGCGAATCGAGCAGCGCGTCACGTCCGATGCCGGTGGCGTGTAGCGCGACTTCGCCGGCGGCGGCGCCGCCGAATCGGCCGGCAAGCGAGGGCGCGCCCTCTGCGAGGGCCGCGAGATCCACGCGATCGAATCGCGCGCGCACGTCGTAGGCAGGCTGGGCACCGAGCGCCGCGGTGAATTGGCCTTCGACCGTGCCGCCGGCAAACGAACCCTTGGCGCGGTGAACGTCGATCGTGCGGCCGGCGAATTCGATATCGGCGTCCATTTGAGTGAAGCGGAACGGCGCGAGAGAAAATTCGGCGACGCGCAGGCGGCCGCGCGCCGAGATTGGCACGATCGGAACTGCGGCGGACAGATTTTCGCCGCCGCTTTGGCCGGCGCCGAAAAGGCCGAGGCGCGCAAACAGTCCAGCGGGGCGCGTGCGAGGCTCAAGCCAGCGATCGAGAGCGACGGCATCGAGGCGATCCGCGGTGAGATCGAA
Source organism: Candidatus Acidiferrales bacterium (assembly GCA_050014395.1). GTDB lineage: Bacteria > Acidobacteriota > Terriglobia > Acidiferrales > UBA7541 > DASPOJ01. Next base: position 19,609 of record JBEKDK010000015.1, read on the forward strand.
TTGCCAGCCGGGGTGCGCGGGCGTGCGCGAAATCGTGCCGGTCCACGCGGCATCGAAAGCTTGCGCGGAGGTGAGCGTGAGTTTTTGCGCACCGCCGGGGCCAAGAGCGATCGAGGCTTCCGTCAAGCGCAGCGGTTGATTCAAGAAAGCGAATTGCAGCGTGAGGCCTTTCGATTCAATCGAGCCTTGCCAATCGGTCGAGCGGCGGCGAAAGGCTCCTTCGGCGTGGAGATGGAAGATCAACGCGCCTTCCGCGCTCCATAGTGGAGACGTGGGGTGGCCGAATTGGCGCGAAAGGGCGAGGTAATCTTGGACGCGATCGGCTGTGCCATCGACGCTGGCGCGGAACCGCAAGGCTGTTTCGGGCGAGGGGCGAGCGGGCGCTGCGCGGCTCGGCGCAAGATGACTGGACGCAGCGTGGTCGGGCTGCGGCAATAGAAGAGACGCTTGAATCTTCAGCGGGGCTTGCCTTGATAGAGCCGCGGCGGCGGGAGCGCCGGGCGTGGGCGCGAATTGGAAGACGACGAGAGACGAATCGAGCGAGCTTCCGTGAAGCGAGGCGTTCCACCGGCTGACAAGCAGCGGGGCCAACGGCGTTAACGGAACAATTTGCGCGCCGGAGCTTTCAAGCGAGGCATCGAGCACGTGCGGCGGCCAATCTTCGATCGAACCTTCGGCGCGGAACCAGCCTTTGATAGAAAGATCGCGATCGACGCCGGCGCGAAGCGCGCGATACCACGCGAGGAGATCGTCGTAGGCGATATCGGAAGACGCGAGCGTGATCCGCGGATGAAAACCGTGGTTCCAGGCGAGCTCGCCGCTGGTGTGCAAGATCGATGCGGGGGCCTGGACGTCGCAGGAGGTGAGCGCGACGCGATCGTCACCGGAACGCCAGCGGGCATTTAGAGATACGTTCACCGAGGGTTCGCCGGGCTTAGAAGTGATATCCCAGCGATGAATGTCCGCGAGGCGCACGACGCCCGTTACGCTCCACACGGCGGGCGAAGGAACGGCTGGATTGGGGACGGCTTCGGGCGACGGCGGCTCGATGTTCGCGTGAAGATCGGCGGAGAGCGCGCCGCGCATGCCGTAGTCCTGGCCGCGCACCAGGCGCAGCGCGTCCTCGATCGAAGCGCCCCAAATCGATAGATCGAGATCCGCGGGCTGAAGCCGCGAGGAAGTGCCACCGACGAGGCCGCGAAGCCGCAGCATTCCGGATTGCGGCTGCGCCACGCCGGGGCGCACGGGCTGCGTTTCGAAATCGAGCAGCCAGCGGCCAGGAGTGTCCTGCTCGAGATAGCCGGTGACGTCCTCGAACGCGAATGGGCGAACGTCTTGGCCTTGCTTGAAATTGATGCGCCCGGAATCGACTTCGATGCGCAAGAGATGAAATCGCAGTCCGACGTGGGGCGCGGCGCCAGCGACGCGATTTCCCGTGACAGCAGCGGGCGGCGGAAGCCAGCTTTCAAGGTTCCAATGACCGTCAGCCAAGCGAACCAGATTCAGCGTGGGATTGGTGAACGAGAGCGTGCCGAACTCAAAATGGCCGGTGAGCAGCGCGGACCAACGCGGGCCGGCGGTGAGCTGCTCGGCACGGAGAAAATATTCCTGGCCGAAGCGCGGGTCCTCGGCAACGCTGACGTCGAAGGCCTCGATGCGCGGTCCATCGAGCAGACTGAAACTGAAAGCGCGGACCTCGACGGGGCGGCCGAAACTCGATTCGAGGCGAGCTGTAAGGTAACGGCGCGACGCGGCGGTCCGCAGCAGGAGGGAGAACCCTTCGCTGGCGAGAAGCAGAATGGCCGCGGAGATCACGGCCCACCGGAACCAGCGCTTGCGGAGCATGAGGCGGAAACGAATTGTGGCAAATCGCGGACGGAAAGAAAAGCAGCGGAGTGGCAAGCGGCTGCGGGGCGGCGCGGCGCTAGTGAACTTCGTGGAACATGCGGTGGGCGCGCGTGCGCGAAAACATGTGGATGAGCGAATCGAAGACGTCGTACAGCTCGGCGCCCCAACCTTGATCGGTGGGCGCAGCTTCAGGCGTTGTGACCGACCAATAAATTATCACCGGGCGGCCCATGATGGCTTCGCGATCGACGAAGCCCCAATAGCGGCTATCAAAACTGTGGTCGCGGTTATCGCCCATGGCGAAATATTTGCCGGGAGGCACGACGAGTTCGCCGTCATGAACGTAGTTGAGGATTTGGGCGGCCCATTCGGGCCGGATGATGGGGTCGAAACTCCCGGCGTCGGTGGGCGGAAACGTTTCGCCGAATAAACCGTAAGATGCTTCGGGATCGTGCACGGCGTACGGCTCTTTCTGAAGCACGTCGTTGACGTACACCTGTTCCTCAACGATCTTGATGCGATCCCCAGGGATGCCGATTACACGTTTCACGTAATGCGGGTGGTCGTCGAACGGAAAGTGGAAGACGATGATGTCGCCGCGGCGAATATCGCGATACGGAAGAAAGTGATCGTACCAATGACCGCGTCCGCTGAACATGAACTTATTCACGAGCAGATGATCGCCAACCAGAAGCGTGGGCTCCATCGACGGCGAGGGAATCTTGAAGGCCTGCACGATGAAGGTGGTGCCGAAGAGCGCCAGAATCACGGTGACGAGCAGGGATTCGGCGTACTCGCGCAGCGTGGTCTCATGACGCTTCGCGGCGGGCTCGTCGGTGCTGGGTTTCGCGATTTCGGCGGATTCGGACATTGTTGCTTTGGCAGTTCCCTTCCCGCGCGGCCGGTTAGTGCACCAGGCAAAGAATGCGGTCGCCGCGCGTGCGCGCCGGCAGGTGAATCAACGCATCGAGCAAATCCAAAAATTGCCCGTAAAAACCGCGGCCTTCGTACTCGGCTTCCGCGGATCGCACCGACCAGTATATGACGATCGGCCGGCCGATAACGGCTTCGCGGTCGACAAATCCCCAGTAGCGGCTATCGGAGCTATCGTCACGATTATCACCCATCGCAAAATATTTGCCTGGTGGAATGACGAGTTCGCCGTCATGCACGAAGTTCAAGACCTGGGCGGCCCATTCGGGGCGCATCGCAGGATCGAAATCTTCGAGATTGCGCGGCGGGAAATTCGCACCGAAGCTATCGTAGGGGATCGCCGCATCGTGAAAGGCGTACGGTTCTTTGAGCGGCGCGCCGTTGATGTAGACGGTGCGATTCACGATCTTGAATCGGTCACCGGGCAAGCCGATGGCGCGTTTGACGTAATAAGCGTGGCCATCGTAAGGATACGGGAAAACGATCACGTCGCCGCGCTGAACGTTGCGATACGGAAGCAGATGCTCGTACCAATGGCCGCGTCCGCCGAAAATAAATTTGTCGACGAGCAGATGATCGCCCACCAGAAGCGTCGGCACCATCGACTGCGACGGAATCTTGAAGGCCTGAACAACGAACGTGGTGCCGAACAGCGCGAGAATGACGGTGACGACCAGCGATTCGATGTACTCGCGCGTCGAACCATGCGTGCGCGCGGCACGCTTCGCGGCGCGCTTCGTCTCGGGCACCGCAGGCGCCGCGGGCGCTGCCGATTCTTCGGGCGTACCGGCCATCCTGGCTTACTCCTCAGCGCGCTTCGCGCTTAACTGTTCGAGAGCAGATCGCGCCGCGCTCTGTTCGGCTTCCTTCTTCGTTCTGCCGCTTCCGGCGGCAACCACGCCCAATGCGTGCACTTCGATGCGAAACATTTTTCGGTGGTCCGGGCCGGACTCTTCGACAACGCGATATTCGGCTTGCCCCAGTCCGCCGGCCTGGAGCAATTCCTGCAGCGCTGACTTGTGGTCGGAGCGTCCGGGACTGAGGGCTTCGGCTTCGAGGGCCGGCGCCACAACGGCGCGATTCACGAATGCGCGCGCCGTCTCGATCCCGCCATCAAGGTAAATCGCCGCGACCACGGCCTCGAGGGCGTCGGCGAGCAACGCGGGCTTTTCGCGGCCGCCGGTCTTTTCCTCGCCGCGGCCCAGGCGAAGATACCGGCCGAGTTCAAGTTGCTGGGCAACCGCTGCGAGTGAAGATTCATTCACCAAGCGGGCGCGGCTCTTCGAGAGTTGTCCTTCGCTCCAGTCAGGGAAGGCGCGCAGCAGCTCTTCGCTGACGAGCATTCCGAGGACGGCATCGCCCAGGAATTCGAGCTGCTCGTTATCGCCTGTTGCCGAGGCCAAACCTTCGATGCTTAGGGCTCCGCGCGCAGTGGGCTCCGGAGAAACCGAACGATGGGTGAGCGCGCGGTCGAGTAGGCTGGGATCGGCAAATTTATGGCCGAGATCGGTTTCCAATCGAGCCAAGCCTGCTTCCGCCATCGCCAAGCCAGGCGGTCAGGGCTTCGGCGGTGCCGCGGGCGCGGGAACGGGCGCGGGAGCGGGAGCCGCAGACGGAGCCTGCGCCGGCGCGGTCAACGCCTTCTGCTTGGCGTCGTCCAAGCCGATCTTACAACGGTCCTGCACCGGCCCTTCACTAACACACTTTGTGTACGCGGCTATGGCGTCCTGGTAGTGACTGACAGCTTCATCCGCGTGGCCCAGAAGAAAATAGTCCACCGGGTCGGGCGAATTGGCGAGCTGTACGGCTTGCGTCAGTTCGGCCACGGAATCGTCGAATTTCTGCCTTTTGAAATCGATCAATCCCAGTCCGCTGTAGCACATCGATAATTTATCGTTCTTCGCGGCCGTGAACTGGGCGTCATCCATTCCCTCAGGCTTGGACATGGTCGAAATGAGAGTGATCGCGTGGTGCCCGTAGTTTTCGAGCTTCAGATACTCGTCGGACGCGCCCGGCGTGGATGGATTGGTCTTTCGCGCCATGGCCCAGACGATCAGCGACAACGCATCCGGATTGTCGGGGTTCAGATCGACGGCCTTCTGCGCCGCGGCAATCATTTTGTCGCTGTCGTTGGCCTGCATGTAATCGAGAGCCAACCTCGAATACACGATTGAAAGATAGCGGCTGTCGGGATATTTCGTCACAAAATCCTCGCCCAATTGGATCTGCTTGGTGGAATCGGGCCCCAAGGCTTCGTAAAAAGCCTTGTACGCGGCCTCCTCATCTTTATTCACCGCGGGAGCCGCTTGCGCGCCGGGCTGGCCAGCCCCGGGGAGCTGTCCCGAGGGCAATTGTCCGGACGGCAACTGTCCTGACGGCCCTTGTGTCGGCGACGCGGGCGGAGTGCTCGGAGCCGGCGTCTGGCTCATCTGGGCCTTGCCGGTCGCCACCAACAGCAGCACGAACAGAGCAATACCGCCTGTCTTCAATAGTGTCCGCTTCATGAGTCTTGACTCCTTTGCGAAATGCGAACTCGGGGCCAACTGCTTACCGATGCGCGTTCCCCGGATCGTCTGCGCGCTTCGGCGTTTGGAAACTTTGATCCACACCATGCTGCGCGGCCGCCTTGGCCTGGTCGGGCGCGCCATCTACGGCGAGCGCCGCGCGGTATTCAGCCACAGCATGGTCCCGATCTCCTTGTACATCATACAGCCTGCCTAGATATACGTGCGACCAGGAAAGCACTCGGGCGTCGGGATGGTCGGGTCCCGATCCGGGCAGGGCGCCGGCGGCAACAATTTGCTCGAACAGTTCCTGCGCGCGCTCGCCTTGGTGATTGAGCACCGACGCCACCGCCAATCCAAACATGGCGCGAGCTTCGGCTGGGTGCCTATCGAGGACGCGCTGGAAGGCCGCTACGGCCGCGGCGCCATTGTTCGCCGCGATGTCGGTCTCGCCTTCGTTCAAATCGGCGGCGTCCGCGTAGCCTACGTGGGCCTGCGGCACATCCGAATCGGCGGTCCGCGCCGCGAATTTCACGTCGGCCAGGCGCTTCGATTCCGCGGCGACGTCAATTCCGTGGGCAATATCCGGATAAAACAGGTGCATGGGAGGCTGAGTCTTTTCAAATTTCATCAGCTGCGCAACGAGCGGCCGTACGAGCACGTATCCGTCGGCGTCGTCGGCAGCGAGACGCGCCTCCAGGTCGGAGGGACGGTCCATGCGCAACTCGACCGCGCGCACGAGGCACTCCGTGTAAAACGACGCGAAATCGTTCTGATATTCCGGCGGCAAGCGCGGCGCGCGCTCCGCGAAATTGAGCAGCGGCGCATCGGATGCGATCGCGTTGTGGAAGCGGTACGCCAAGGGATCGAGAAAAAAGTGCAGGAAAGCATGGCGAATCTCGACCACCGGCAAATCACGGGCGGGATCAAGGACGAAAGCATACTGATCGCCGAGATTCAGGAAATTCGAGTGCATGCCGACCAACGGCTCAATGTAGAGGGTGAATTTCTGAGGGCTGCTCGGGTTCATCACCTCGCGCAGGTAGCCGCTGGCCACGTAGACGATGTTGGCGATGGGGCCGGCGACATTGTCCGAGGCGCGCATGTATTGCGGCTCAACCTGCTGCCAAATGTCGTCGATGTGCGCCTCGAGGTAAAAATTCGAGAGCACCTCGCCGAAGCCTTCGAGCGCCAGCGCATCGGGCGAGATATCTTCCTCGTGGACTTGAATTTCAAACGCCGGCGGCGGCCCCATCTCCAGCGCATATGCGACGTAGCGCGATAGCGTTGCGCCGGGGTCGCCCAGAATGTGGTACTGATAAAATTTTCGCAGGGCATCGACTGCCGGCCCATGCAACCCTTCCATCTGCGCGCGAAGCCGGACGCGCGCCGGCGTGCCGCCGCCATCGGGATCGAAGCCTGCGGCGTCTAGCGCGCACATCGTGGCGAAAAGCTCGACACTCGGCTCGATGCTTACGGGCGATTTCGCCGCCACCAGGCCGCCCTGCGCAACCGGCTGCGCCTGCGCAGGCGGCGGAGCTTGCGGAGCAGGAGTCTGCGCCGCCACCGCAACACTCGCTGCGGCGAAACAGAGAGCCAGCGCTACGTAGATCGGCTTAGAAGTGATTTGCATTCTGAAGATTGGGACGATCAAACAGCAGCCATATCCGCGCCCGAGGTGCCACTCTACAAGTTCGGCCACCCGCAGTCAAGAAACGCACCCGCGCGCGCAAATGCGCTGTCGGTACACAAGTGGAACGCTCGAGAAAACAATCAGCGGAGCGCGAGCGATTTGCCGGAAACGCGCGGGAGCGAGAGATTCAATCCACTTCAATCGTGGATTTGAATCTCGCTGAAGCTCAACACGACGTGGCCGCCAGGCGTGGGCCGGCCAAAACTCAATTCCGGTTGAAAGCGCGAGAACAACATCACCTGATCGAGCTCTCGGCGCACGGTCTGGTTCGTCGGCCCGGAAAGAATCCGATAGCTCGCCGCTTCGCCCTGGGCATTGACGGTGGCTTCGACCAGCAACGCGTGCGGAGTACCGTGGCCGGCATCTTCAATCCCGGTCATCGGGAATGCGGCGAGTGTCTCAACCCGCGCCGGCTGCAAAAGATTCGTGGGGGAATCGTTGGTGACCGCGTGCAACGGCGCGCCCAATCCCAGCACCTGGCAGACGATCGCAAAAACCGTCAGCGCAGTAACCAGGCCGCCGGTCACGGGCAAGGCCAGCGGTTCGAGGATATTCTTCAGCCAGATCTCGCCGCGATCGCGCCACCTGTGCAGCGCCGCCGCCGCAACTTCGCGGCGCCATCCCGATTGCGTGCGCGCTTCGCCCACGCGAGCGCGAATGCGCGCCGCCAGATACGCCGGCGGCGTTGGGCGCGCGGCACTGGCTACGAGTGTAGACAGTTGTCTATAGCGCTCCAGCTCTTCGCGGCACTCCGCGCAGGATTCCAAGTGATGGCCCACTTTCCCGCGATCCTTCGCGTGCGACGCCGGCCAAGCGTCATCCAAATATCCAGCCAAAAGGCCGCGTACTTCGTTGCAACTCATCGGGCACCTCCCACCGGCGGATCATATCTGCCGGTTCGTCTAACGCCCGCTCGGCTGACGGAAGCATTGCGCTCCGCGCAAGCCGGCCCACCCATAAAATTCGCAGCGCGCGGCGCGCACGCGAACGCGCGCGCAGCAGTCTGCGCCGAATGCACTGCGCCAACCGACCGTTCCGCCGCGACGCCGCTCAGAATGGCCGGCCGCTGGTGCGCGCGCGACGCCGCGACATCGTGCAGCGCCGGGACGTTGCATGGCCGCTCAACGAGCGGCGCAAGAATCTCTCGCAGCGCTTGTCTCCCGCGCAGGATTCGCGATTTCACCGTGCCCACGGAAACGTCCAGCACTTCGGCCACCTCTTCGTAGCTCATCCCTTCAATATCGCGGAGAATCACGGCCCCGCGAAACACTTCAGGCACCTGACGCAGCCCGCGATGCACCATCCGCTGCGTCTCGTTGCTCTCGGCGAGATCCAACGGGGATTCAGCCGGATCCTCAATCTCAAATTTCGGCACGCCGTTCGCTTCATCGGACTCGATGGAAGTCTGCCGGCGATGATGCCGCCACCACCAGCGCCGCGCATTCAGCGCCTCGCGCACGGCAATGCGATACAGCCACGTCCGCAACGAACTCCCGCGCCGGAAACTGCCCAACCCGCGAAAGGCCTTCAGAAAAACTTCTTGCGTGATATCGGCAGCTTCGCCCGCATCGCCAACCAATCCCGCAATCAGCCCAAACACGGGGCCGTGGTAATGCGTCACAAGCCAATCGAAGGCCGATTCCGAACCGCTTTGCAGCTCGGTCACCAGCTCGGCTTCGTCGCGTGGCCAGGAGAGGCTTTGCGCCAAGTCCGACACGCTTGCCGCCTTCCGCCCGCTGTCGCTGCCTACGGAGCTATCGACTTCGGGCCTTACTCACTTCGCCGGCTGCCAAGACCCAGAAGACGTAAGCCAGCTACGCGGCTGCCTACTGCTCCTGAATTCTTAGACGCCAGCACGAGCGAAAATGTTCCCCGCTCGTTGCTTTCGCTGTAACACATTCTCTCTCCGTCCGCCACGCGATTACAATGGTACGCAGAGACCGGTACCGGGCGGCACGGCGCTGGGGCGGAGAGTGAGAGGAGTCGCCAGCTCGGTGAATTGCGGCGGGCCGGCCGCTCCAAGTACAATTCCGGTCTCCGTGCCATACAGCGCTCCGTGTATGGTCCCGGGCGAGGAGAAAAGGCAAGCACAGACACGGGAGGAGGAACCGCTTATGAAGAAAGCTCTGAGCTTTATGACCGCGCTACTGTTCGCTGCCGCAATGCCCCTGTTCGCGCAGCACCAGCATTCCGGCAATGGAGGCCATGCACCGCCAGCACCCCCACGTCGCGAGCGCACCGCCGCGCCCGAGGTGGAACACACGCCCGACGGTCGCGTGGACGCTAGCCAACACGTTAACGGCGATCATTGGTACGGTCACCCGGCCGCGAACGATTCGCGCTTTCATCTGGACCACCCGTTCGCGAACGGACGTTTCAAAGATGTCGGCCACGGACATCGGTACGTAGTGACTCGTTTTGACGCTGGTGCGCGTCGGTTCTGGTTCGCAGGCGGCTTCGGATTTGAAGTGGCCGCGTGGGATTGGGATCTTGCGTCAGGGTGGTGCTGGACGGGCTGTGGGGACGAATTCATCGTCTACCTCGACCCCGATCATCCGGGCTGGTATCTGCTCTATAACATGGACACGGGGACGTACGTGCACGTGCAATACATCGGCATGTAACACCGAATGGAGTGGTCGATCAGCGGAGCCGCTTCGCCGTCGCGGATCAACGCGAAAGGGCGAGCGGCTCCGTTGCGTTTTGGGGGAAATGGATCTTCTGGAAGGCTAACTTTTGAAGGAAGTGCAATCCGATCGATCGAGCTGGGCACCGGAGATTGCGATCGGGGCACATGGTACCAAGGTACTATAGCTACTAGTCCCCTCCCCGCCAAAAATGGAGTTGATTGGGCTCCCCGTAGGGCTCGCCGGTGAAGGTTTGCGTGCCCTGCTGAGCCCGGTTTTCGCCCCAATAGGCCCAACCCGCGCGGAGGAGACGCGACCGCATATGAGCACACGAACCGTAGATCTTCCGATCGATGCGCATCCGTCCGCTACCGCCACCGAAAGCTTGCCCCACGCAAACCCTGTCTGCACCGAAATCCCCATTTCGATACAAGGAACCTCGCACGCGTCGAGCTCCGCTCCGGGCGCGCATTCATCGCAGCCATTCGTGGAGGAGACCACAACGGTAATCGTGTTTGCGGAAGGCGCGGTGGTGCGTGTGTCTGAATCCGTCGTGCCGGGCCAGATTTTGATCGTTAGTCACCTGCGCACAAACCAGGAAGCGGCGTGCCGCGTGGTCAGCGTGAAGACCAATCCCAACGTGAAAGGCTACGTCGAACTCGAATTCTTGCAGCCCGCGCCAGGCTTCTGGGGAACGGATTGGCCGGCAGCGACGAGCGCCAAACCGCCGAGCGGAGTCGCTCAGCGCCCGGCACCGGCTGCCGAGACCGTCAAGCCGCCCGCTGCGCCGCGGCCAGTTTCACCTATTCCCGCCGCGCGCACCACGAATCCCGTTGCGGAGACTCCACACACTGCCGCGGCTGCGGGGATCGCGTACCTGCCGGATCTGCTGGACACGCTCACTCTTTCGCCGGTAGCAAGGCAGCGCGCGCTCGAACCCATCGCGCGCGCAGAAAGCCCGCGCCCTGCGCCGGTACGGACTGAGCGCGACGCTGCAAAAGAAGTCACGGCTGCGAAATCTCCGTTTACCGCATGGCCCGAAGTGCCGACGGCGCCCGCTGCCGTTAAACCCGACGTCGCCAAGCCGACGCTTGCGGCTGATGAAAGTTATGTGTCCGATCTGCTGGATACGCTGACCCCGGTGGGCGAAACGATTTTGAAGGAGCGGCCGAAAGTGGCGCCGCCTGCGCCGGCTGCGGTTAAACCCGACGTCGCCAAGCCGACGTTCATTCCGCCCGTCGTGGCGAAAAGCACGCCCACGCCCCTGCACACTCCCGCGCGGCCTTCGCCCGTGAATATCTTGGAGTCTGCGACGGCCGAGAGCGCTTTGCCGCACATCGTGTCGGAGCCCGATCCCGCCGCGATGCACGCGAGCACGAGTTTGCCCGTCGGCGTGCCGCTCGTCGCGCCGGAAGTTGCGCCGCTTTTATCCGGCGGCGAGGCGTTGACCCACGGCGATATGTTTACTGGCGCGCTGGCAGTGGGACAAAACACGGATGCATTGCCGAAGCCGATGCGAATCCTCGCTGTGGCAGCCGCTGTGGCCGTGATTCTGGCAGCGGGAGCCGGCGTCTATCGTTGGGAGAAGAAGGCTGGAAACAAATCAAATCTCGTCGCGTCGAGCCAGCCCACTTCCGCCGCATCCGCCCTCGCGGTATCTAGCGCACCGCCTTCGGCCGCCGCGCCCACACCTAGTGTAAGTCCAGCGCCGGTTGCGACCAGCGCTGCCGCCTCCAACGCGGCCCCTGCCACGCCGAAGAATTCGCGCGGTAACGCACAGCCGCCGGCGACACTGCAAGCGACTGCGCCGAAACCTCAGACTCCGCACGGACCCGGCGTCGCGGCGCTTACGATGTCCGCACCGACAGCGCACTCGAACAATCAGGCGGCGTCTGCCGCGGCACCCGACGTGCCGGTCGGCGTTGACAGCGCGTCCGTCAGCAACATTATTTCGGATTCGGCGCAGTCGGGTAATCCTGCAGCGCCGCCACCGTTGCGGAAGTCATCCGGAGTGCAACAGCCACGCCTGCTCTCGGCAGCGACGCCGGTGTATCCGCTTACTGCGCGCGCAGAGAAGATTCAGGGAGACGTTTCCGTGGACCTGTTGATTGACGAGACCGGCAAAGTGGCCAGCATGGATGTACTTTCGGGGCCAACCCTACTGCGAAAAGCGGCGCTTGATGCGTTGCGGACGCGCAAGTATTCGCCGGCAATGCTCGATGGAAAGCCGACAAGCACGCACATCGTTGTGGTGATTCACTTCCAAATATAAATTTCGGCAGAAGGGCGTCGGGATTCGATTCGGTCGTGGAAGGGGTGTGCCCCACGACGGCGGGTCCGCGTCGCGGAAATCGCGTTCCGCTTTCAGGGATGGGGACTTCGCCGGCGTTGTGCTTCTTGAGGCGTGAGCGCTCTGCCCGCCTTCGCCAAACGCCTTCGGCGGCTACAGCGCGGCACAATTCGCGCAAGGTTTGCGCGAGTTTTGGTGGAGCCGGGGGGATTCGAACCCCCGACCTCCTCGATGCCATCGAGGCGCGCTCCCAACTGCGCCACGGCCCCACCGTGTGGAATGTGTGCGAAAACTCTAACACCGGCTCCAAGCAGCGTCAAACGGCGCGCCGGACGCGATTTTATCGAACGATTTCGAGGTCCGGAGCTGCGGCCGGGGCGCGTTTCCGTGGTGCGGCGGCGGGCTCGGTGAAATCCGAAAGCTCCAAACGAAGATTGCCGGGATTGGTGGAGAAGGCGAGACCCGTCTCCATGCTGATCACGCCGGAGCGAATCATCTTTTCGATTTCACTGTCGAAGTGCTGCATGCCTTCATTGCTGCCATCGCGCATGGCGTCGAGCAGAGATTTGCCTTCGGATTCGCCTTTTTCGACGTATTCGCGGGTGCGCATGGTTGAGATCAGGATCTCCATCGCAGCGATGCGCCCCGCGCCGTCCGCGCGAGGGATCAAGCGCTGGGAGATGATGTAGCGGAAGGCTTTGGAGAGGCGGGCGCGGATTTCCTCGCGGTCGCCCATCGGGAAAGCGCCGATGATTCGCTCGACGCTCTTCGAGGCGTCAATGGTGTGCAGAGTGGAGAACACCAGGTGGCCGGTCTCGGCGGCCTCAAGAGCGATTTCCATGGTTTCCCTGTCGCGCATTTCGCCGACCAGAATCACTTTAGGCGCCTGCCGCAAAGCGGCGCGCAGGGCCAGGGCAAAAGTAGGCGTATCGGTGTAGAGCTCGCGCTGATGCACGGTGGACTTCTTGTGGTTGTGCAGAAATTCGATGGGATCCTCAATGGTCAGGATGTGATAGGCCTTCTCTTCGTTGATGCGATTCAATATGGCGGCCAGTGTCGAGGACTTGCCCGATCCGGTGGGACCGGTGACGAGCACGACACCATTACGAAGTTGGATGATCTCAGCGAGTTGCGCGGGCAGATTCAACGAGGCGAAATCGGGCATTACGAACGGAATCACGCGCATCACGACGGCGCAGGTGCCGCGCTGGTGAAAAACGTTCACGCGAAAGCGCGCAGTCTGCGGCAAACTGTAGGAAAAATCCGCCGAGCCCTCCTGCTCAAGCTTGCGGGCAGCAAACTCGCTGTCTTTCATCAGGTCGTTGGCCACGCGCTTGGTCGCCTCGGGCGTCAGCCGGCCTACGCCGGGAATTTGCACCTCGATCAACTGGCCGTTGCGCTCCACTTGCGGAGCGCGGCCTGGCGAAAAAATTAGATCGCTGACGGTATCCGATGCACGCAGCATCGCGACAATGATATCGGCGGTCGTGAGAGCCGGGGCGGCACCGGCATTCGGGGCTTTCGCAGCGGGCGCGGGAGATGGGGATGGCTTAGCTGAATCCATTCAGCCCTCCTGAAGAATTACGCTCTATGGAACCGAGACCCACGGGAGGCTCGGCGACTGATTGAAAAAGAGAGCCCGATCATTCGCCGTTCGACGACGCTTTCGGCTTCGCGGTGCGCTTCCCCAACCCGGCCAACCCCAACTCGCGCTCGATGGCGCGCGCCGATTTTGCCGGCAGTTCGATGAACTCCACGCCGACGCCGACGCCCGGGATGCAATAGCGCACTTCACTGCGGGCCGCGACGTCCGCCCCCGAGCGCGTCAGGCGAAACTTCAGATTCAGCACCGCGCCTTCCGGATAACGGCGGTCGGTATTGATGAACATCCCGTGAAGGCTGATGTCCGGGGGACGAACGGCGACAACCTCGCTGTACCCTTCGTACACCAGTGAAAGATTGCGGAGATGCGGCAGCCGCTGGGACTCGCGTGTGGATGAATAATCCTTCGGCTGCTTCTTTGACGGCGTTTTTGCTGAACTCATCGCTGTAAGATTCCTTCCGGGGCGGTCTCCAATTCCCGAAACTGCCGGGGTTTGGTTTTCTGCAAACAGGGCGATCCACAGTTCGGGCAAAAACGGCATCCCGAAACAATCTTTTGTCCGCACTTCTCGCAATCCAGCGCGGCGGAATGTTCGAATGGAACGGCGCGCAGAACCTCATCGAGAGTGGTGATGCAGTCGCGAACCTTGTCCAGGGCGTCTTCCTGCATCAAACGGAGGCCGTGCGCGCGGGCAACGTCACGGATTTGGTCGACGCGGCCTTCCCCGCGGACCATATCGCGAATGGTTTCATCCAACACCAGCAATTCGTAAATGCCGACTCGGCCGCGATATCCGGTTTGATCGCAGTCGGGGCATCCAACCGGGACGCCCACTTTTTCGATCGCGTCGTACCGGCCGACTGCAGCCAGACGCGCGGCCATTTCGGGACCCGGCGGCTGCGTCACGTGGCAGGCACAAAGCTTGCGCACCAAGCGCTGGGCCAGCACGCCGGTGACGGACGCGGCGATCAGGTAACCGGGAATCTCCAGATCCAGCAAGCGCACGACGGCGGCAACGCTGTCATTGGTGTGCAGCGTTGAGAGGACCAAGTGGCCGGTTTGCGCGGCCTTCATCGCGATCTCCGCGGTCTCGGAATCACGGATTTCCCCGACCATGATGATATTCGGATCCTGCCGAAGAATTGAGCGGAGTGAACTGGCAAATGTCAGGTTAGCTCGCACGTTGACGTGCACCTGATTGATTCCGTCGAGGACGTATTCGACCGGATCCTCGACCGTGACAATATTCACGGCGATGTCGCGGAGCAAATTGAGCGCCGCATACAGAGTCGTGCTCTTCCCCGAACCGGTTGGACCGGTGACGAGAAGCATGCCTTGCGGCGCCCTCAACAGCGATTCCAGCTGCGTGGCCACGGGGCCCGGCAAACCCAAATCGGACAAGCTTTGCATCGGAGCGTTTGTATCCAGAAGGCGCAAGACGATCTTTTCGCCGTACTGCGTGGGAAGCGACGACACGCGAAGATCCAGCCGCCGCGGGCCGACGATCACCATGAAGCGGCCGTCTTGCGGCGCGCGGCGCTCAGAAATATCCATGTCGGCGAGGATCTTGATGCGCGAGATGAGCTGATTCTGCACATTGCGCGGCACGCGATCCAATTCGCGCAGCACACCGTCCACGCGAATGCGCACCAGCGTTTCGGTGGCCTGCGGTTCGATGTGAATATCGCTGGCGCGCTTCTGCATCGCGCCGAGGATGATCTGCGACACCAGGCGAACCGCCGGCGTGCGCTTGCTTTTAAGCTCGGCCTGCACCTCGGAGATCGCGTCTTGATTGGCCTGCCGCGCGCTGGTGGAAACGAACTCCATCTCCGGAAGCACCGCGTCTTCATCGAGGCGATGAACTGGCTCCCGCGCCCTTGCCGGTTTCGGCGGCTCCGGCGCAGAAGCTCCGCCGCGGCCGTAGTGCTTATCGATCGCGGCGAAGATCTCACTGCGGAATCCCATGCGCGGGGAAATGCTCGCGCCCGAGGTGAAGCGCAATTCGTCGATAGTGCCAAGATTCTGCGGCTCCGCCATGATCGTGACCAGGCGCACGCCATCGCGGCGCACGGGCAGCACACAGAAGCGCTTGGCAACAGCCTGAGGAATCATCTTCAGTACATCAGGCTCAATCTCCACCGTGGCCGCATCCACATACGGAACATGGGCCACCTCTTCGAGCGCCGACGCCAGGTCCTTGTGATCGACCAGCCCGCGCTCGAGCAGCAATTCGCCCAAGAAAATTACTTTGCCCTGTTGTTCCTGAATGACTTTATTCAAATCGGCGTGCGAGATTTTCCCGCGTTCTTGGAGCACCTCGCCGAGTCGTTTACGTTTCATAGCGGCAGCGTAGTCGCAGTGTCCGGGCAGACGGGTTCGAAAGGCGCACCCGCCCACTCTTCTAGAGTATGGCAGTCGCCGAGCGAGCGCCGTGGCAAAAGTCACGGAGTTTGCCTGAGCAGTAACGATCAAGGGGCGCGCCGGCATTGGCAAAAGTGACGAAGGCCGAAGAGACGCGACCGGAGTGACTCTGCCGAGGGCGATTCCCGCGCCGGGATAGCTGTTCCCGATTGGGGACAGGAAGCCGCACGTTTGGGAACACGCCGACCGGGATCATTTTCCTAAAGCGAGTGCATTGAGCACGTTGCGGAAAATCTGCCGCGCCGTTGAGAGTGGCCGATTTCGTGCATTAAGCCGGACCGTATGTGCGTTCCGAAGACGATCAGCATGAGGCCGCGAGCGAGGGGGAAGGGGCTTGCTCAAGGACTTTTGCTGATCGTTTCCACCTGCCTCTGAGAGGGAAGCAAGGATGGATGACCCCACGCCCCGGTCAAAAAAAGACTGGGAAACGGAGCGCACCTTCGGGGCCCTTGATCCCAAGCGAGGGCCCCTCTTCTTTTCAAGTTGCGCACAGTCGCAATTCACACAGATTCCGCGAATTCACTCTCAATCCCCAAAACTGAAAATTCGTCCGCCGCGCCGGGATCGCCGCCGCGACGCGCCATTTCATTTAGAGTTGCGCGACGGTCTTGTCTTGCGGATTCACGACGCCGAGGATCGGAATCTTTGCCAACCTGAGAACGTGGATCACTTCGGTGGGCTTGAGCCGCGACGCGTCGTACTCAAATGACAGGCGGCGGCCGTCGTCGCTGACGCGAAAGCGGCGCAAACCGTAGGTGTTTGAGAACTCGCCGAGCGCCTGCATCTGCGCGGTGACGAGAGGCTCTTGTAGATCGTAGGTCACTTCCACAGTGGTCATAAATAGATTTTACCAGAGCTTGGACCTGCCCGCTGGCGTCGCGGCGAGGGATCGGCGAAGATCGTTTCTGGCTTTCGCTGAGCGATGTGCCGGAAAAGTTGGGGACGATCCGTATGGAGCGAGATCCGGTTTGCGAGATGACGGTGGATCCGGCGCGCGCGAAATATAAGTTCGCGCAAGGCGGCAAGACATTTTATTTCTGCAGCGCCGGCTGCCTGGAAAAATTCCGCGCGGAACCTGCGCGCTATAGCGGCGCTCCCGCGTTGGCCGGAATCGGAGCGGTAGGCTCGATCCCGGCGCGGCCAGCGCCTGCGGTTGCGACCCCCGCGCCGCGATTCCCTGCCCCTCCCGCGCAAAACGCAGCAAACGCGATCAAATACACCTGCCCGATGCATCCTGAAATCGTGAGCGATGCTCCGGGCGCTTGCCCGATTTGCGGAATGGCGGTCGAAGCGCAGACGCCGACGGTGTCCGATGAGATGGAGGAGGCGCCGGATCCCGAACTTCGCTCGATGACGATACGGCTGTGGGTGTGCGCGGGGCTCGCGGCGCCGATCGTGGCGCTTTCAATGTTTGGGGCGATGCCGGACATCGCGCGATTTGCGTCAGAACGTACGCGCGTATGGATCGAATTCGCGCTCGCGACTCCCGCGGTGATTTGGGGCGCGTGGCCTTTCTTCGAGCGTGGGTGGCGCTCGGTGGCGCGCCGGCGGCTGAACATGTTCACGCTGATCGCGACGGGAACAGGCACCGCGTACGCCTACAGCGTGGTTGCGACGGTCTGGCCGGGAATTTTCCCCACGGGGTTTCGTGGCGCAGACGGCAGCGTCGCGGTGTACTTCGAGGCTGCGGCGGTGATCACGACGCTGGTGCTGCTGGGGCAAGTGCTCGAGCTGCGCGCGCGGCGTCGGACATCGGATGCGTTGCGAAGTTTGCTGCGGCTTGCGCCCAAGACGGCGCGCCGCGTCGCGGACGGCTCGCATCCGCACGAAGAAGATGTGCCGCTGGCGATGATCGCGCGTGGCGATCGACTGCGCGTGCGGCCGGGTGAACGGGTGCCGGTGGATGGCGTGGTGCTCGAAGGCGCAAGCAGCGTTGACGAATCCATGGTGACCGGCGAGCCGCTGCCGGTGGAAAAAAATCCCGGCGATCGCGTCACGGGCGGAACACTGAACGCCACCGGCGGATTTGTGATGCGCGCCGAGCGCGTTGGCAGCGAGACGCTTCTCGCGCAGATCGTGCGCATGGTCGGCGAAGCACAGCGCAGCCGCGCGTCGATCGAGCGCTTGGCCGACGCTGTGTCCGCGTGGTTCGTGCCGGGAGTGATGGTCGCAGCGGCGCTCACGTTTATCGTTTGGGCCGTCGCGGGGACGGAAGCGCGGCTGGGATACGCGCTGGTGAACGCCGTAGCCGTGCTGATCATCGCGTGCCCGTGCGCGCTGGGTTTGGCGACGCCGATTTCGATTCGCGTCGGCATAGGGCGCGGCGCGCAGGCCGGCGTGCTGATTCGCGATGCGGAGGCGCTCGAGGCGCTGGAGAAAGTGGATACGCTTGTGATTGACAAAACGGGCACGCTGACAGAGGCCAAGCCGCGCGTCGCCGGAGTGGAGACGCTCGGAGAGATGAGCGGCGACGAAGTGCTGCGGCTTGCGGCGAGCCTGGAACGCGCAAGCGAGCATCCTTTGGCTGGCGCGATCGTGGCGGCCGCGCAGGCAAAACAAATCGCGCTGAGCGAGCCTGCCGATTTTCGCGCGATCGCCGGGAAAGGAATTGTGGGGCGCATCGCTGGCCGGAGCGCGGCGCTAGGCAATGCCTTGCTGATGCGCGAGATGGGAGTCGCGCTCGATCCCCTGACGGCGTCAACCGAGCGATTTGGACGCGAGGGCGCGACAGTTGTGTATCTGGCGATCGAAGGCCGGCTGGCTGGCTTGATCGCCGTCGCCGATCCGGTGAGGCCGACGGCGAAAGAAGCACTGCGCAAGTTGCGCGATCAAGGCTTGCGAATCGTGATGGTCACCGGCGACCGCCGGCCGACAGCCGAGGCCGTGGCGCGGCAACTCGAGATTCAAGAAGTCATCGCGGAAGTGCTGCCGGCGCAAAAGGCGGAGATCGTCAAGCGCCTCGAAAGCGAAGGACGCCGCGTGGCGTTCGCAGGCGACGGAATCAACGACGCGCCAGCGCTTGCGGCGGCGCGCGTAGGGATCGCCATGGGCACGGGCACCGATGTGGCGATCCAGGCCGCGGGGATCACGCTGGTGAAGGGAGACCTTGCCGGTATCGTGCGCGCGCGGCGGCTCTCGCAGGCCACGATGCGAAATATCCGCGAGAATCTGTTCTTCGCGTTCGCTTACAACGCGCTGGGGATTCCGCTGGCGGCGGGGGTGCTCTATCCGGTGTTCGGGCTGCTGCTGAATCCGATGATTGCCAGCGCGGCGATGAGCTTCAGCTCGGTGTCTGTGATCGCTAACGCTTTGCGTCTGCGCCGCTTGGCGCTGTAAAACGGCCTACCGGCCATTTTGGCCCAGGACTCTCCTGGAATTTTTATGTCCGAGTGAAACAATTTGGGGATTTGTGCGTCTATCTGGGAAGACCACTCGCTGGCGTAGGGGGCTTGTAACTCGTACTAACCGTCAGCCCCCCACGCCGGTTTAAAACTTTGTGTGGGCGGACGCGCGGCGCAATCGCCGGCTTCGCCGGCGACTCTACCGGGCCACCGGCTCGCGCTTCGGTTGACCCGTCATCGCCGGCATTTCGTTCAAGCTTAATCCCAGCGCGAACATGGGGCGCGGGTCCACTCGGCCCCAGCGATTCACGTCCCAACCGGCGCGTATGAAATTCACTTCAGGCCACGTGGTCAAATCGAGCACGGCGCGAGTCTGGCCGCGATAAAACCGCTGCGGCAGTTTCAATATTGGCTGGGCGGTCCAGGTTTCACCGTCCGTCGAGCCCCAGATGGAAACATCCACCGATTCCTGCTCGATTTGGTCGGTGATTTCCATCACGCAGAAGAAAATGCGCGTTTGGCTGGCGCGAATATCCATGGCCGCGCCCTTTCCGTTTGTCTCCACGCGCGTGCCCGGAGCAATCAAATCAAATTCCATTGCCATTCAAGTGTCTCCGTGTTGCAGCGCGAATCTTAGCACAGGTTCTGGCGCGCCCTGCGATCGCGCGCAATCAAGCGTGGAGATTTGCCAGGCGCGCAGCCGCGGCTTCGAGCGTGGCATCGCGTTTGCAGAATGTGAAGCGCACTTGCCGCGCGCCGTCGGCGGGATCGTTGTAGAAACTCGAGCCGGGCACGACGGCGACGCCGATATTTTCAACAAGATGCTTCGCAAACTCGACGTCGTTCGCGAAATGGAAGCGCGAGATGTCCGTCATGATGTAGTACGCGCCGGCGGGCTCAAAGCAAACGAATCCCGCCGCCGTCAGAATCTCGAGCAGGCGATTGCGGCGATGCAGATATTCCGCGGCCAGCGCGTGGTAATACGAATCGGGAAAGCCCATCGCCAGCGCGCCCGCTTCCTGCAACGGAGCTGCCGCGCCCACCGTGAGGAAATCGTGCACCTTGCGAATGGCAACCGTCGCTTCGGGCGAGGCGATGGCCCAGCCCACTCGCCAACCGGTGACGCTGTAGGTCTTGGACAAACTGTTGATGGTGATCGCGCGATCGCGCATGCCGTCAAGCGACGCGATGGAAATGTGCTGCGTGCCGTCGTAGATGATGTGCTCGTAGATTTCATCGCTGATGGCGAACGCCTGCCAGCGCACGCAGAGATCGCGGATGCATTCGAGCTCGGCGCGGGTAAACACCTTGCCGGTGGGATTGTTCGGCGTGTTCAAGATGATCGCCTTGGTGCGCGGACCGAAAGCTGCGGACAGCTCCGCGGGATCGAACGTCCAATCGGGCGGGCGCAGGCGAACGAAGCGCGGCGCGGCGCCGGAGAGGATCGTATCGGGCCCGTAATTTTCATAAAACGGCTCGAAGATCACGACTTCATCGCCCGGATTGATCACGGCCATCATCGAAGCCATCATCGCTTCGGTGGAACCGCAGCAGACTGTGATTTCGCGCTCGGGATCGACATGCACGCCCTGCGTGCGCGCAAATTTTCGAGCGATGGCGTCGCGCAGAGACTTCGCGCCCCAGGTGATGGCGTACTGATTGATGTCCTGTGAAATTGCCCGCCGCGCGGCCTCTTTGATTTCCTCGGGCGCGCCGAAATCGGGAAAACCTTGCGAAAGATTCACGGCGTTGTGCTTCATCGCCAGCCGCGTCATTTCGCGGATCACGGATTCGGTGAACCGCTCAGCCTTCACGGAAAGCGCCTGGCGCGCCACGGCGCCGACATCGGCCGCGGATTTCGCTTGCTTGCGTTCTTTGGTTTTGATCGGCGCGACGCGGCGGGCCGAAGCATCCTTCGGCGTCAAGGTGCGATCTCCCGGGCGGCCGCGGTCTCTTGCGCGGCCCCGGAATTTTGCGGGGTGTAAATCTGGCGATACACGTTGGCGTTTCTCAGCACGATTTGCACGTACTCCCGCGTTTCCGTGAACGGAATGGACTCCACAAACTCGGCGGTCTCCTGATAGCTCTGCCCCGCGGTCCAAGCCAGGACGCGATCCTCGCCCGCGTTATACGCAGCGAGCGCGGCCTCCGGCGTGCCGTACGCGGCGAGCAAATCCGCCAAATACACCGAGCCGAGCCGAAGATTGTACTCCGGATCGTGCAGCCGCGCATGCGAGTAGCTGACGCGCAGCTTTCGCGCAAGCTTCCGCCCGGTCGATGGCTCAATCTGCATCAAACCGACCGCGCCCATGCGCGAAACAGCTTCCGCATCGAACGCCGATTCCTGCCGCGCGAGGCCAGCAACAAGCATCGGGTCCAGTCCGTTTGCGGCAGCCTGCGCTTCGAGCTGATCGCGGTACGGCAGCGGATAGGCCGCGCGCCATTCTTCAATGTCAGCATCTACGAGGCGGCGCGCGTCAACCTGCGTCAGCAACTGCCGCGCTTCGACCATTCCCGCGGCGTAATGCCCCGCGGCATTCGCGGCTTCCGCTTCATCGAGCAGCAGCCGGGCCGCGTGCGTCGCTGCATATGCGGCGCGATATTCAAGCTCGGCAGAGGCGTCGAATGCGATCGACTGCAACGCTTGCGCCCGCTCGACACGCGGGGCGACGTCGGGCGAAATCTCCGCATCCAGCGCAGCCAACGGGGCGGGCGGCGGAATCACCGCGAGCACATCGCTGGGATTGACGGGGGCATCGCCAATGCCGGCGGGCGCGGGGCGCGTGCGTTCGGACGCGAGGCGCCCAAAGTATGTTTGCGGAAAGCGGCCGGCCGCGGCGAGGTAGTAGCTGCGCGCGCGCGCCTGATCTCCCGAGCGCTCCGAGGCGCGGCCCAGCCAATAGAGCGTGTCCGGCAAATAGCTCGACGTTGGAAATCGGCGCGCGAAATCTTCGAGCTGTGCCGCGGCTTCTGGCCGCCGCTCGAGATACGCGGTCCAAGCCAGGCGCCACGACGCTGTGAGAGCGTCGCTCGCTTGCGGAAAACCGGTCGCCACGCGTTGGTAATATCCGCCGGCATGGTCGCGGTCCAAATTCACCCAGTAATAGTTGCCGGTTGCGAATAGCGCCTGCTCCGTCCAGGAACTCGCCGGATGGGCTGTGGCAAGTTGTTCGACCAGCGCCAACATTTCGCTTTCGACTTTTTCGGTACGGCGGTTTTGCGAAAGGGCGTAGAGACGCTCGGCGTCAAGTTCGGGATCGGTGAGCGTGAGCGCGCGAAGCGCATCGGGACTCGCGCCGAGCGCGACGTCGCATTCCGCAACGCGCAGATGCGCGCGCTCGCGATCCGCGCCATCGAGTTTGAGCGACAATTCAAGGTAAGCCGAGCGCGCATCACGCCAGCGATGCGCCATATAAAGAGCTTCGGCGCGCGCCAATTGCACGGAACCTGACGGCGTGGGAAACGATGCGCCTAGCGCGAATTGAAGCGACGGCAGACGCTCGCCGGCCACAGTCGTCTCTTCGCCCAAAGGAAAGCGATAAAAAATATCGAGGTAATCGCGCGCCGCCAAGAGCGGCGGTTGCGCATTGGCCTGCGCAACTTTTTCTTCGGCCTGCGCGCGCAGCAAAAGCAGCGCGGGCTTGCCGGTTGTCTGCGGATCGGCGTCGAGAGCTGCCACGGCCACGGCGGGTTCATTCGCCACGATTGCGTTGTCGGCGATCGCCTGCACAATTTGCTCAGTGATCGCGCTGCCGGGCGCGTCGCGCTGCAAACTCTGCAGAAGGTCGAGGGCGTCGCGGGATTTTCCGAGCGCCTGATCGGTTTCAGCCTGCCAATACAAAACATATTCGTGCAGCACGTCGTCGCCGGCTGCTTTCGCAAGCCACGTGTTGGCGTCGGCCGCGTGGTTGTTGTTCAGATCGTAGTAGCCCAGCGCGAGCGCCGCGCGCGCTCCGAACGCATCCTTCTTGTGCTTCAGCGCAAACTGTGAAAGCGCGGCGTAATTCCCCGCCGAAGGATGATCATGCAGCGCACGCGACAGAGTGGCGAGCTGTTGCCCGGCGTCGAGCGCAGTGCCTGCGGAGGCGGCGGTCGACGAAGAAGAAGACGGCTTGGCGGAAGGAGAGTGCGAATGCGACGGAGGGGCGGCGTGAACCGGCGCGGTACGCGCTGGAGCGGCGGGCGCGCTCTGTTGAGCGCGCGCAACTGCCGGTAAAACCGAAATCGTTAGAGCCAGGCAGAGCCCGGCCGCGCCTCGCAATCGCGCGTCAGCGCCGCAGAGCCTGAGTGGGATAAGGGTACTCTCCGAGCGCCGATGGATCGCCAGCGGCGAGAATTTCGACCATCCAATCATAGAAATAATCCACCGGATGGCTGAGGATCGGCTGGAAGCGGCGGCCATATTCCCTGTGCGCCCTTTCGATCTCGTTGCGCAGCCGAACACAAAGATCCTTGTTTTCGCGTCCAATTTCAACCAGTTCGGGCTGCAAGAGTTTGATGTCCTGCATCGAGACTTTGGCCACCCGGCTGGCGCGGCGATGCAGCTCGCGCTCGTCGTTGGGCAGCGCGGCGATATCGAACGCCGTGGCCTCGCTTGCAGCTTCAATTGATGCGGCTTCGACCGGCGCAGATTCTGTTTGCGCCATTTCCGCAAAAACGATCGCGGCCGGCTCTTCCCTCTCACTCACTGGGATATCGGATTCTTCCATCACGGTTGCCTGAGCGGATTCGACGATCGGCTCGGCCTGGTCGGTCACGCCGGCGTGAGAGGAAAATTCGCCGGCGGCGGAATCCGCGGCGATCGGTTGCGGCTCCATCGACGCTGCCTGCGCAGCGTGTTCCATCGCGAGCGCCGCTTCGAGTTCCCGATCAGGCTGCAAAGGGGGCGCCCACACCGGCACGGCAATTGAGTCAGCTGCGGGCGCGGCTTCCGGTTGTGCCGGCGCGACATTCAAAACTTCCGGCGCACTTTCGGGTGCAAAATCGCGCGAGATCTCGGACTCCGGTGCGGCAGATTCCACAGGTTCCGGCGCTGCCGGTTCGGCGATCGCGTGCGCGTCTGCTTGTTCGGCTATGGGCGCCGCAGCTTCCACCGGCTCGGCCGCGTAGGGATTGGCCGGCTGCAAAGTCGAGGCCACAAAGCGTGAGAGAACGTCGAGCGTCGCCGTGAGCGCCGCGGATGCAGTTTGCGCGCGCATCAACGACGGCAGCGCATTCGCCGGCCGATTGCTGGAGCAAGCGGCCACGAAGTCGGCGACGGCCTGGTCCAATTCCTTGGCGCTGCGCTGCATGCGCTCAAGACTGTCGCGCAAAGTGCGCGAAACTGCTCTTTCGACGTTCGATGGATCGGATGGCATCATTTGAGTGACACTCACTCCTACGCTTCGGCGCCCGGAAAGTCGGGACGAGGCATGATCAATTATTGGAAGCGGTCAATCGGCTGTCAATGACCAGCGCGCGCCGCGTTTCCTCGAATGCGATGGTACCTTTTTGTGCCCTTTTCCCGCCGCAGCGGACGCGTGGGGCGTGCGGCCCGCACCTCTACATTTGGCCTGCCGGAGAATCCTTGCGTCGGCGCGCCTGTCCGGTACGAGACATCTATTTGGGGTCGAACGGGCGCACAGTCATCGCTGCCGCGAATCCACGGTCACGACCTTCGAATTGGACGGATTCGGGAGAGAAGGACACGCCATGTCGTTTGGACTCTATTTGATCGGATACGCGATCGTGATCATCGGCCTGATTTACGCTGCCGACCTAATGCACGTTCCAACGCGCTGGATCGTCGTACTCGCCATCGTACTGGTGGGCGCCGGAATCTTGTCAGGAGTGAAAAAAACCCGCCAAAAGGACCCGGTGGCATAGCCGTGGTGCGGGACGCCGTATCCCGACCGCATATGGTGTTAGAATTGAAGCTATGGGGGCGACACGGTTTCGACGGGAGCTGTCGCGACCCGAAGGCATGCGGGGCGCCACCTGTCCCTTATCGGGTGGAAAACTAGAACTGCCAACACTGAGTTGGCTTTGGCTGCCTAGACAAACCTAGCGTAGCCCGTCTCCTCGAGCAGTGCCTGTGGGCTTGAACGAGACGTCATTTAGCAGGCTGGCCGTTGCGCCTCGGTCCGTGACGTAACGGCGAGACCAATCGGACTAGCTGGCGGCGTTTCTTGCGCGCTCCAACCGCCGCCGGCGAAACAAATCGAACGCGCTAAGCATGTAGGCTTCGGGCCGTAGCGCTTTTCGGACGGGGGTTCGACTCCCCCCGCCTCCATTTTTGCCTTTCGGAATCGGTACCAGAATTTCGGTTGTTATCACCGGGTGAACAGCGGGCACTTGTCCGGTTATCCGTGCCAGTTCAACCGGTCGGTGCAACACCATCTAATCAGTTGAGTTGACAATACTTCCCCCGGAGAACCGATCTGCTTGGCTGTATTCGGCCAAAACCTAGGCAGGGTAGCATTCCGGCTGATTTAACCCAGCGAGCGATTTTAGCTTTTGTTTTCAATGCAAGGTGGGTTCGAGCTGAGTGTTGCATCGATCCATTGAGACCACCCGACTGACCAGCCCGAGTTTTTGTACCACGGTGAATGAGAGAGTCTACATCACTGATCGGACCGGCTTTTTTGTACCAACCCTAGGGTGAGTTTTCGGCTGTTTGCAATCCAATGAGATCGCGGCT
>JBEKDK010000016.1:0-74466 GCA_050014395.1 Candidatus Acidiferrales bacterium
GTCGGCACGCAACACGTTGTTGGCGTGGATTACTAGACCATCTTGGATCGATGTTCCCAAGCCCGTGGCCGTGATCGTCAGTTTGTAGACGCCCGGCTCCAGGTCGGTGAACTCGAAAATTCCGCGGTCATCGGTCTTGGTCACATGGTCCGCGCCGGTACCGTTGTTCACCGCGTGGACTGCCGCGCCGGCGACAACCGCACCGCTCGTATCCGTCACGTTTCCCGTGAGGTCGCCGTAGAGCACTTGCGCGTGCGCGGCGATGGGAAGCATGCAGATGCATGCAATCAGCAAAACTAAAGCGTAACCAATGGCCCGTTGTTCTTTTACGTTGTGGTTCTTAGTCGCCCTACACAACAGAGTGTACTTCGACATTTGCCCTCCCCTTTATGTTCACGGAATCATCTGACTGAATTCGCGTGCCCTACCCTACGTACTTCCCGGAATTTCGTTGGCGTCCCGTTTCACTGCGGAACACGGGTGTATGTGCTTGAATCGACCGTAGCCATTGCCGTGCGCGCGTGGGGCGGCCTCCTGCTCAATTTCACGCGCCGTCGGACCAAAATGCCTTTTCAGGACCAGAGCCACGGCCCCTCGCAACCGCGCCATGCTGGGATCAGCCGCTGGCCTTACTCGCGGCGGCTTTCCGACCAGAACGGCCGCAGCCACTTCCGCTTCAATCACCGGTCCCAATCGCTTCCAAAGATGTGTGAACTCCCCAACCACCACGATTTCTTCCGGCGCCAATCCCGCGACGATCATGCGCATCCCGCGCCCGATGGCCCGCGCCATCGTGTCCAGCGCATTCAGCGCCGTCGCATCGCCCGCTTCCGCCAAAGCAAGCAGGTCCTGAAAAGCAAAGTCTTGGGACGTTGCTGTGGATTCGCGGTAATACCTCACTGCGGCCCGCTGCGAGGCGTAGACCTCCCAGCAACCCCTGCTCCCGCACGAGCAAAGCGGGCCATTGGGATCGAGCGGCACGTGGCCGAACTCACCCGATATCCCATTCAATCCCCGCGCCAGTTGCCCGTTGGTGAAAACGCCTGTGCCAAGACCTTCAGAGACCGTGACGACAACCATGTCGTGGATCTTCTCCGCATGACCAAACCAAACTTCCGCCAATGCGCAGGCGTTCGCGGCATTTTCCAGCTCCACGCGCATTCCCGTGGCGCTCTCAATCGCACCTTTGAAATCAAATGCGCGCCAATTCAAGTTCGGCGCAAACACCACCCGCTGCGTGGCTTCGTCAAAGCGCCCCGGCAAGCTGATTCCGATGCCTTCGAAAACCCGGCTGGGATTCGCTTGCATCAAGCGCAGGAATTTCGCCGATAGATTCGTGGCCATGGTCCGCGGGTCCGGCGTCGTCGGCATCGCCTCTTGCGAGAGGAACCGTCCATTGACGTCCGCCACGGCCACTGTCGTCTTGGTTGGGCGCAAGTCCGCAACGATGCTCGCGCGCCGGTCGTTCAGCCGCAGAAACCTCGGCCTTCTTCCACGTGGCAAGCGGCCCGTCGCGCCGAAAGCAACCCAGCGTTCCTGGATGAGTTGCTCGATGATCAGCGACACCGTACTGCGCCGCAATCCGCAGATACGTGCGATTTCCGCGCGAAAGATCGGTTGGCGGCGGCGAATAAGGTTCAGCACCACGCCGCGATTGATATCGCGAGTCAGTTCGCTCGAAGCCACTTGCGTGTTGGTGAAGTCAAGTCGCTGCATTTAATTTGCCCCGACAACTAAATTGTCAAACGACAACGCAGTCTCGAGATCGCGAATCGAACTTCTCAGAGCGTCCTCGACCGCGGCCGGCGCTGCGTCGTGGCGCAATTCGCAAACCCCTAAAAAACCCTTTACGTGCACGTGCACGAAGCCGACATCAAAGCCTTCCGAGTGGGTTGCGTAGGCCCACACCCTTGATGGGCCCGTATAGCACTGCATCAGAAAACAACGGAAGTTAGATAACAGTGAAATAACGTTAAAAGCCGAGAAGGCAGGCGCTCCGTGGCATTGTTATCCCGCGAAGAGTAAAAAGGTGACGTCAACCCCTATGCCCTGATCCCGAGGGATTACGAGAGTCTCGACACCAAGTGCCGGCACTCGACGGCGCGCGAGCTAAGCGCGGTTCGCAACGGAGACACCGAGGCACACCGCCCTCCAAATTCTGAGTTATACTCCTAGCATTCAAAGCTGATCCAAGCGGTGGCCACACTTCTTTTCGGAGTGCTTCATGGAATCGGTGGTTAACAAATTCGAGGCCGAGCGCGCTGAGCTGGATTCACTGCTCAATTCGGAGGCGTTCGCTCGTGGTGGCAACGTCACCAAAGTCTTGGGCTTTATTTGCGAGAAATATTTTGAGGGATCGACGGTCGATGTCACGGAATACGACATCGCGGTTCACGCTCTAGGGCGCGCCGCGGATTTCGATTCTCAAATCGACACGATCGTCCGAGTGACAACGCACCTTCTTCGCAAGCGGTTGGAACAGTACTATCGGACCGAAGGCGCGGATCATTCGCTTCGCATTTACCTGCCTTACGGCCGCTATGTTCCCAAGTTTGTCCGCAAGGGTGAGGCGAAGACGGAGAATCTCCAACGCGGGCCAAGAGAACTATCCGACGCGACCGAGAACGGAACAGGTCCTGCGGATTCGACCCGAGTCTCGGAACTTCAGCGGGCGCCGTTGGGCAGTGAACGGTCAGATCTGGCCTGGGAACCGAGCAAAGAAAAGCTAGCGTCGGTTGAAATCAAACAACCGAACGAGAAAACACGCCGCGTCGCGATCTGGACGGCCGTCGCGATGTTGCTTCTGTGCCTATGCACGATCGTGGTAATTGCGTGGTTCGTGCGCGCCCGCTCTTTCAACAGTCGCCTCCCCGTGCAAGCTGGAGCCCTTCCTTCTTCCCAGGCTGGTGCTTCCGGAGACACTGTGCGCGCACTGCTGGGAGAACGCCGTGCGGCATATGTGGATACTGCCGGACAAGTTTGGGCCAGCGACACCGCCTGCTCCGGCGGGAGTACGGCTTCTGTGCCTTTCCGCACGATCGCAGGCACACAGGACCCGCAAATCTTCCTCGGGGAGCGCCTCGGTCTGTTCCACTGCGTTTTCCCCGTTCCGGCGGGAACGTACGAAGTGCACCTCCTCTTCGCCGAGACGTCAAACCTTGACGAAAGCGCACGCCTTATTCATCTATCGATGAATGGGAACGCCTTACCAGCTTTGGATGTTGTGTTAGATTCGGGCGGCGACAACATTGCGACAGAGAAGATTTTCACAGATATTCACCCCGGGGAGGACGGGAGGATTCATATCGATGCTACAACGGTCGATTCCTTTCTGAATGCCGTCGAGATTCTGCCCGGCACCCCGAATCGAATGCTACCGCTGAGAATTTATACAGGGCACACTTCGTACCGTGACTCTGCGAACCGTCTTTGGCTTCCGAATCGGTACTTCTTTGGCGGCCGGTTGAGCCAATATCCGGCGGACACGTCAAAGTTGCCGGACGGTCCTCTTTATGCCACCCCGTGGACCGGCTATTTTCGCTACGTCATACCGGTCGCGCATGGAGAAACGTACAGGGTGAAGCTTCATTTTAGGGAATCCCTATTCGGCCCCCAAGGTGTGGGCTGGGGAGTAGGCAGCCGTGTTTTCGACGTGTGGTGCAACGGAACCGTCGTGCTGAAGGATTTCGATCTTTTCAAGAAAGCCGGTTCAGAACCCCTCACGGAGGTTGTGTCTTCCGTGGAACCCACAGGGCAGGACAAGATCGAGATCGAGTTCCTCCCCAAAGTCAGCTACGCTTTTGTGGATGCCATCGAAGTCATTCCGGAACCGGACGCGAACTGACTCTCCATTCGTCGCTCAACCTCCCCGGAAAGGGAGATCTGACACAAACCCTGAGTGATTCTGCGAGCAGTTTCAACGGACTGTTAAGTGACGCCGCTATTTTCTGTAGGTTAAACAACCCCCGGCTGAAGAGTCCAAATTACTTAAGATGGTGCTTTCGAACTGCGCCGTCGGTGCCGCAGGCATTTATCCCACACACAGAAATCCGTTCGATCTCATCTTCACGCAAACCCACTGAGGAGTGGCGCGGCTGGAGGGATTCGAACCCCCGACCTAACGCTCCGGAGGCGTTCGCTCTATCCATCTGAGCTACAGCCGCGCAGAAAGAACCACGAGCGTAAACATTCTAAGCTGGTTTGCGCGGAGCTTCAATGCAATCGAGATTGGGCTGACAATCGCCAACGGCAATCGGATGCGGGTCACCGCAAGACGAGCGACGCGACGGTGAGACGGCAGCAAATCTGCAGGAAATCCGATCGTTCCCCGTTTCAACGGCCTTGCGCGATCGTCTTGATCTGGTGCGCCAGCTTTTCGATGGCTTCGGCTTTGTGAACCAGATCGAGCGAAAGCACTTTGGTGGTATCGAGCGTGTCCACTTGTTTTTTCAGATCTTGGGCCATGAGCGCAAGGTCCTCGGCGTCGTGCTGGAGATCCTTGCGGTCCTGCTCAAGAATCACGCGAGGGTCCGGCGTTGGCGACGGAATAGGCTCGGGATTTCGTCCGCCCCTATCGCTTGGGAAATCACCCGGATCAGATGACGGGATCGCCCCCGGCGGATTCCGCGGGTCTCCGGAGTGGGGAATGGGCGGATTCTGTTGAGCGGAGAGCAACAACGGGCCGCCGGCGGCCGCCAGCAAGCCTGCCAGAAATATCCTGCGATCGTTGCGCATGGGTTGCGACCTCCCTATAAAAGCCAAACGGGCGGTTCCGCAGGTCCCCGCCGTGCAGGCCGGGACGCGGATGCTATAATCGCCAGCTCGCCTATTATGACTATGACGCTGCCCGCTATCAAATGGACGGAGTTCACGCTCAGCAACGGTCTGCGCTTGGCCGGAATTGTGTTGCTGGCGATCGTGTTCAACCGCATCCTGCGCGCGTTCACGAAACGCCTGATTCAACCCACGGCGCCAGACGACAGCTCACGCGCCGGGCAAGCGCGCGAGCAACGCACGCGCACGATGGCCGGGGTTCTCTACAGCGGGGGCAACTTCATCATCGTGCTGCTGGCCGCGCTGACGGCGCTGCCAGAACTGGGCTTCAGCGTGACGCCGCTGGCCGCGGCCGCGGGCTTGGCCAGCTTGGCCATCGGCTTCGGCGCGCAAAACCTGGTGCGCGATTTCATTAACGGATTTTTCATCGTGTTCGAGGACCAGTTCGGGGTGGGCGACACGATTCGCAGCAACAACATCACCGGCCGCGTGGAACACATCACGTTGCGGCGCACGGTGGTGCGTGACCAATTCGGCGCGCTGGTGACGATTCCGAATTCGGATATCAGCACGGTGGCGAACCTGAGCCGCGACTGGGGCCAGGTTTTTGTGGACGTGAGCGTGCCAGGCGGCACATCGGTGGACGCCGCGCTGGCCGCGCTGGACAAAGTGGCGACGGCGTTTCGGACCGACGCCTCGTGGTCAGCGGCGCTGCAAGACGGACCGCGCGTGCTAGGAATCGATTCGCTGACGCCGACGGCTTCGATACTGCGCGTGCAAATCCGCACGGCACCGGGCCGGCAGGACGACGTGGCGCGCGAACTGCGCCGGCGCATCGTTGCGCACTTCGAGCAGGAAAAGATCGGCATTGGCGAAGTACATCGCGTGGGCCTCGTCGACGCAGTATCCGGCGCGCGCGGGTCCGCGCCGACGGCAGAACAATGAAACTCGAAGAAGCGCTGCTTGCCGTGTGGCGGCAAGCGCTTGAGGAAAATGCCAATCTGGTGGAGCTTGAGGGCCGGCGATTTCCGGTGCGACGCACGGCGCGGCAGCGGCTTCGCCAAGTGGATTTCGAGTTCGAGCACGAAACGCTTCGCGGCCTGGAGCAAAATCCCAACACGCGCTCACGCTGGGCGCAGATGGCTCGCGCTGGAACGAAAGTGATGCAGTTCCTTTCGGGCGGACGATATCTTGCGAACGTTGCGGCGGGGCAAGTGACCTTCTACGGCAAAGCAGCGTCCGGCGGCAAGAAATCAGCGGCACACCCGGCGTAACGCCAATCAACCCACGTTCACTGGAACCAACTTCAGAAGATCGCCCGGCAGCGCGAGCTCTACGCGATTGCGGCCGGCTTCCTTGGCGCGATAAAGCGCGGCATCGGCGGCGCGCAGCAGCGCGACCGGATCGCTTTGCGGCGCATCGGCACTTGAGATCACGCCCACGCTGAGCGTAACTCGTGTCGTTCCTCCGGAGGTTTCAATCGGCGCGCCGGCGACAGCTTCGGAGAGACGCTTGGCGCGATCCTCCGCGGCGGATCGATCGCATCCAGGCAGTAGAATCAGAAACTCTTCGCCACCATAACGGCCAACGAAATCGTAAGACCGCACGGCGTGAGAAACGCGGCGGGCCGCTTCGCGCAGCGCATCGTCACCGCTCAGGTGGCCCAGCGTGTCGTTTACGGCCTTGAAATGATCCACGTCAGCCAGCAACACAGCAAGCGAGCCGCCTTCCCGTTCGGTGCGCCGCACCTCGCGTTGCAACAGCTCGAGAATCGCGCCGCTATTCCAGAGCCCAGTAAGAGTGTCGTGGCTGGCCTTGAAGCGCAACACTTCGCGCGCCTCGACCAAATTGTCTTCAAGATCGAGCACGCGCGCGCCGACATGCAGGCGCGCACGCAACTCGCCGGAATGGAAGGGCTTCGTAAGATAATCGTCGGCGCCTGACTCGAGGCCTTCGACGACGTCATGCTTATCGCGCTTCGACGTCAGCAGCACCAAATAGACGTAAGCGCCCAGCGGATGCAGTCGCAGCTCGCGGCAAACCTCCGGTCCGTCCAGGACCGGCATCATCCAATCGAGCAACGCGACTCGAGGAGCGTCGGGACCGCGCAGAATTTCGAGCGCGGCTCGGCCATCCGCCGCGGTGACGACTCCATAATTCCACTTGCGGAGCAGATGCACGGCCATTTGGCACGAAACGGCGTCATCGTCGGCCACGAGAATCTTCATAGGACGACCTCCGAACTCGCTTCCAGCAGCGGCGCCTTCAGGCGATCGAGCTCAAACGTCAGCGTTTCGAGGCCACGGCGCGCAGCGATCGCATCTCCTTCGCCCGCCCGGCTTTCGAGATTCTGAGCCGCGACAGTGGCCACCGGCACGCACAGGTTCGCAAGGGCGCCGCGCAATTTGTGCGCCGCCCGCGCCAAAGCTGTCCAATCGCTCGCTTGCTCGGCCGCGTGCAACTCTTCGAGCGCATGCGGAAGTTCCTCGAGGAAAAGGCGCACGAGCGCGCCCAGGAGTTCTTCGTCGCCTTCGACGCGCTCAAGCAGGCCGGCGCGGTCGAATATGGCTTGTGTTGCCGCCGGCGGCGTAACCGGCGCTTGCGCTGCGGCCGGCAACTCGCGTTGACCTGGGATTACGCGCGCCAGCTCGGCGAATAGATCCTCCGAGCGAATCGGTTTGCTGACGTAACCGTCCATGCCTGCTTCGAAGCAGCGCGCGCGATCCTCGTCCCTGGCAGCCGTCACGCCGATGACGGCAAGGTGCGTGCCCAGCGCCTTTTCTCGCTCGCGAATCATAGAGGTCGCACTTAGGCCGTCGAGCACAGGCATTTGCACGTCCATCAAAACGCCGTCGAACGCGCCATAGCCGCGAAGCTCGAGCAGATCGATCGCCTCGCGGCCGTTACTGGCGACGGCGACGGAATGGCCATGCTTTTCGAGCAGGCGCACCAAGAGCCGTCGATTCACCAAGTTGTCCTCGGCCAGAAGCAGGCGCAACGAAGGAAGCTCTTTCGATGCCGCATTCTGCAAGCTGGAAGTTTGTGCCCCGCACCGCGTCGCAGCGTTCGCAACTCCACCCATTGCCGTGAGAATCGCGCGAAGCAGCGCGGATTGGCCGACCGGCTTGACGACGTACAGTTTGATTCCCAACGAGCGGCAGCGCTCCACATCTCCAGGCTGCTGATCGGAGCTCAACATCATGATCGTCACGCCGGCAAGTCCCTGCTCCGCCTGGATGAGTTCGGCGACGGCGAAACCGTCCATATCGGGCATGTGCGCGTCGAGCAAAACGAGAGGAAAACACCGGCCCGCATCGCGAGCGTCGCGCAGAGTTGCAAGCGTCGATAGGCCGTCTTCAGCCAGGGTCGGGCGCATGCGCCAGCCTTCGAGCATCTCCTCGAGAATCATCCGATTGGTTTCGTTGTCGTCGGCAACGAGTACAGCGACGCCTTCGAGTTGCCGCGGATCCGCAAGGGGACCGCGCACGGGAAATGAGGTAGCGGGTTTGAATCGCGCGGTGAAGTGGAACGTGCTGCCTTTGCCAAGCTCGCTTTCGGCGTGAATACTTCCGCCCATCACCTCCACGATTCGCCGCGAAATGGTCAGACCCAAGCCGGTGCCGCCAAACAGGCGCGTCGTCGTGCCATCGGCCTGCGCAAACGCCTCGAAGACAAGCGCGCGTTTTTCCGGCGCGATGCCGATACCGGTATCGCGCACGGAGAAATGAAGAGTGAAGCGATCGTTCGACGACGCGTCGGGTTCGACGTCCACCGCGACGCTTCCCTTCTCCGTGAACTTGATCGCGTTGGCCACCAGATTGGCCACGACCTGGCCCAGCCGTACGGAGTCGCCGGCCAGGAGTTCGGGCACGCTCGGAGCCACTCGAATCGAAAGCTCCAGGCCCTTTTTGTGCGCGCGCACGGCGAGCCCCTTCACGGTCTCCTCGAGCACTTCGCGGAAATCAAAATCGGCGATCTCAAGATCGAACTTGCCCGCCTCAATTTTGGAAAAATCCAGGATGTCGTTGACGACGCGCAGCAGGCCGTCGGCCGAAGATTGCACGAGTTGCAGATATTCGCGCTGCTCGCCGTTAAGCGGCGTATCGAGAGCGAGCTCCGTCATGCCGATGATTCCGTTCATGGGCGTGCGGATTTCGTGGCTCATGTTCGCCAGGAACTCGCTCTTGGCGCGGCTGGCCGCTTGCGCGGCTTCGGTGGCGTGCTGCAGCGCTTCTTCGGCGGCGCGCCGCTCCGTGATATCGCGCGCGGCGCAATAGATAAGTCCCGCTTCGACGTCCGGCACGACGCTCCAGAGAAGCCACTTGTAGGAGCCATCCTTGCAGCGCGTGCGCACTTCGTGGCCGCCTACGGGAGACCCCGTTTCAAGTCGTCTGAGTTTTTGCCGGGCCGCTGCCAGATCCTCCGGATGGATCAAATCTGCAAGCGGCACGAGCATCAGCTCGCCGGTCGTAAAACCCAGCGCCCTTTCGCACGACGGGCTGGCCCGGCGGATCCGGCCGTTCAGGTCCGCGATAATTAACAGGTCCAGCGAAATCGAGAAGAAGCGGAGGCTTTCTTCTTCGGCGCGTTTGCGCGCGATGAACTCGCCGATCTGGCCGCTGAGCGATGAGATCACGGCAAGCAGCTCCGGATCCGGAAAGCGGGGTTGCGGACTGAAAAATTCGAGCACGCCGACGACTTCCTTCTTCGAGGTGATCGGCACGGCGAACCCGCCGCGAATTCCCACGGTTTCCGCAAGCGCCACCGAGCAGGGATCTTCAAACAATCGAACGTCGAACGACCGCACGACCATTCGGCTCTCCCACGCTCGTCCGGCCAGGCCCACTCCCGGTGAGAAAACCGCTTCGCGCACAGCGTTCAAATTCCGGGATACGGCGGAGTCCGGCGGGCACCACAAATCCACAAAGCGGAGGACGTTTTCGTTTGAATTCACTTGCAGCAAGATTCCCAAGTCCCAACCGCTGGCTTCGCAAACGGCGCGAAGGATTCCCGACGTCGCCTCAGCCAAACTGGCCGCTTCCGCCAGCACTTGGGTGATTCCATGCTGCGCGTCTTTGATCCGGCTGGCGCGCACGCGTTCGGAGATGTCCTGGCAAATGACGTATCCGCCTCGCATGTGACCATCCAGCATCAGCGGCACGCTGAACAGCTCGACCGCGACGCTCGATCCGTCGCGGCGCTTCAATTCGGTATTCAGGTGAACCGAGTTCCCCTGCAATCCTTGCTGGACGATGGCCATCTTCTCCTGTGTACCGCCATCGAGTTGTGCCAGCTCAGCCATCGTCATGCCCTTGAGCTCCGCGGAGGAATAGCCGAACAACTCCTCGAACGCACGGTTGCACATTTCCGTGCGGTTCTCGTTGTTTAGCGCGAGGATGGCCAACGGGCTGTGTTCCACCAGAGACGTCAGTGAATTCGTGCGCTCGCTCAAGGCCTGCTCGGAACGACGCCGGTCGGTAATGTCCATGAACGTAACCACGGCGCCGACGACCTCGCCGTTCTGGAGTACGGGGTAAGCCCAATATTCCGCGGGAAAACTTGTGCCGTCGGGACGCCATAGGACTTCCGTATCGAGATGCACCGGCGCGGCACCGCGCGCTGCTTCCATCATCCAACATTCGCGTTCTAGATAAGGCTGCCCGTTGGCGCGTGTGTGGTGAATCAGCGCGTGCATCTTTTGGCCCAGCAATTGGGATTGATCGCGGTAGCCGAGCATTCGCAGAGCAGCTCTGTTGCAGAACGTGCAGCGCCCCTTGAGATCAAGGCCATAAATAGCTTCGGCCGTCGAATCGAGGAGGAGCCGCGTGCGCTCATCGCTGGTGCGCAGCGCCGCCTCAGTCTCACAACGAGCCACGATTTCGCTCTGCAATTCAGTGGTCCGCATTTTGACGCGCTCTTCCAGATCGTCTTGGGCGTGCCGCAATTCGTGGTCACGGCGCCCGATTTCGGCCAGCATTCCGTTGAAGCCGTCGATCAGCACGCCCAGTTCTCCACCGGCATTGCGCTCGGCCCGGATCGAAAAATCCTTCTGCGCTGAAATGATTTTTGCGGTCCACGCGAGCGAGCGAATGGGTTCGGAGATCGAACGCTGCAACCGCGACGCGACGATGATCGCGCACAGCACAAGAACCACCAGCGTTGCGCCGTAACATTCCAGGTCCAAGCGAACGACGCCGGAAAGTTCAGTCAGATCCGATGCGATGATCACCCGGCCGAGTGATTTCCCGCCCAGGTCGACATGCTGCGAGACAATCAAGCGGTCCGTGGTGAAGCGCGACGCATCCGTGTGCGCCAGAGAATAATTCAATCCGCAGCGGCCATTGTCGCGAAGATACCAAGCGAACAGATTCCCATCCGCGTCGTAGATGCAGGCGGAGGCAACGTGCTCCCGATAGTGGAGTTGCGCGAGGGTGTCTTGAGCCGCCATTGGCTTGCCCGCTTCGAGCGCCGGCACGCTGCTCGAGCCGACTACCCTAGCCAACGTCTCAAGATCGTGGGTCGACGCCACACGAAACGTGTAAATGTCGTAGGAGACAAATGCGACGATCGCGACAACAAGCGCAGCGCAGGTGATCGCCGCGACGATCAGGATCAGCTTGGTGCGAATCGTAAATTGTGAGAAGCGTTGCAAGCTACTGGGCTCCCGCGCTCGGCACCAGGTTGATAGGCCACGCGGGAGCAAACTCCGCGAGCGACCGCTGAATGTGTGCTCCGCGCATGGTTCTTCCGGCTATCAGGGGGCAGTTTGGCGGCCAAACCAGGATTGAATTCAAATTGTGGAACGACGCAACATTCTTAGAATCAATGGTATTCGTGAGGATCGACGTGCTCGCCCGATGAGTGCAAGCGGCGGCTGTTTCGAAGCTAACACCGCTGCACCGCTACGGCACACCGCCTGACTGTACGCGCCAGGCCCCGAGGCGCGCGGCGTCACAACTTTCGTGGCGAAAATCCTATTGGCGATTCAAAACGGACGATCAGCGAAGGATATCTTCGAGCTTCACGCGGCCTTCGGTTTTGGCGTCGCGATATTTCACGATCACTCCGGCCTGAAGCGAAAGTCCCCACTTGCGGCCGAGGGGATGGGTGATGGCTCGCGATCCGGGAACGACGATGGCACCTTCAGGGATCATCAGCGGCGCATCATCGCCGGCGGTGTACAACGCGTTGCGAACGACGTCATACACAGGGGTGGATGCATTCAGGATCGTGCCGGTGCCGAGCACAGCGCCGCGCTTCACGACGGTGCCTTCATACACGCCGCAATTGCCGCCGACCAGAACTTCGTCCTCGATGATCACGGGCAGCGCGCCCACCGGCTCGAGCACTCCACCCAACTGCGCGCCGGCGGAGATGTGGCATTTGCGGCCCACCTGCGCGCAACTGCCTACGAGCGCGTGGGAATCGATCAGCGTGTCCTCACCGAGATAAGCGCCGGCGTTGACGAACATCGGCGGCATACAGATCACGCCGCGCGCGACGTAGCAACCATCGCGAATGCTCGAGCCGCCGGGAACAATGCGCACGCCGCTTTCCGCAGAAAATGGCCGCACGGGAAACGTGGATTTATCGAAGAACGGCTGCTTCGCGCGATCGATGGACATATCCACGATAGCGCCCATGCGAAATCCCAGCAGGATTCCCTTCTTCACCCAGGCGTTCACGCGCCAGCTGGTTTTTGTGGAGGGATCGGGTTCGGCGGCGCGCACTTCGCCGCGATTCAAAGCGTCCTTGAACGCCTGAAACACCAGAAAGTGGTCGCTGGTGTACCGCGCCGGCGGCCGATCGAACAGTGGCTCGATCAGCGCTTCAATTTCGCGCGGCAGCATGAAGCCTCTCGACCATTCCCAGCGATTCAAGCACGGATTGTAAGCGCGCCAGTGTTTCGGGTTTCGGCGGGACCAGCGGCAAACGCCACACCGGCTCGAGCAATCCCATCAATCCCATCGCCGCTTTTACCGGCATGGGATTTGTCTCGATAAAATTCGCGTCCATCAATGGCAGCAGGCGGCGATGCAGTGCGCGCGCCTCTGCGAAATTTCCTTCGTTGCATAGCCGCGCGAGACGGGTCATCTCCGCGGGAGCCTCATTCGAGGCGACGGAGATCACGCCGCGTCCGCCCAAGGCCATCAGCGGGAGCGTCATCGCATCGTCGCCGGAGAGCACGTCGAAGCTCGCCGGCGCGGAATTCAGGATCGCGCCCATCTGCGCGATGTTCCCTGAGGCTTCTTTGATGCCGACGATCGTATCGATTTCCGCCAGGCGCTTCACCGTGGCGGCCTCGATGTTCACGCTCGCGCGGCTCTGCACGCTATACAGCACGATCGGAAGCGCGGTGGCCTCGGCGATCGCTTTGTAATGCTGATAGAGACCCTCTTGCGTCGGCTTGTTGTAGTACGGCGAGACGGAGACGATGCCGTCCACGCCCATCGCCGCAAGCTCGCGCACCAACACGATCACTTCAGACGTGTTGTAGCCGCCGGCGCCGGCGACCACGGGCACTTTGCCCTTGGCTTCTTCGAGCGTGATCTCAACGGTGCGCAAATGTTCTTGACGCGTGAGCGTCGGGCTTTCTCCCGTGGTGCCGCACGGGCAAACGAAATTGATGCCCGCATCGATTTGCCGGCGCACGAGACGCCGAATCGCCGCCTCGTCGAGCGAGCCATCCCGCCGAAACGGAGTAACCAGCGCCGTACCGCAACCTGTGAACATCGCCTGCTCCTATCCGAGAATTCCGCGAGCGGCTGACGTCAGCCCAACTCGCCCAGAATCTCATGAAACTCGTAGAGTCCCTTTTTGCCGATCACCCAGCGCGCCGCGCGCAGCGCTCCGTGCGCGAAACCTTCGCGACTGCGCGCCGTGTGGCGCAGCGTGATGGTGTCCGCTGGGGAATCGAATCCAATCTCATGCGTGCCGGGAACGGAGCCCACTCGGCTGGAGGAAAGATCCATCGGCCGATTGTAGCCGCTTGCGCGCATCCTTTCCGCCAACTTCAGCAGAGTGCCGGAAGGCGCGTCTTTCTTCTGCGCGTGATGCATTTCCCAACCCCACGCATGGTAATCGGCGTGCAGGGCGAAGCGGCGCGCGGCCTCGGCCACCACTTGCATGAATAAATTCACGCCGACGGAAAAATTCGGACCGTACACGACACCTGCACCGCTGCTCTCCACCGCCGCGCGGACGGACGGCAGTTCGTCATACCAGCCCGTGGCGCCGACAACGGTGTTGATCTTCAGCGCCGCGAGACGCCGCACATTTTCCGCAGCGGTGGCGGGCGACGAGAATTCGATCGCCACGTCCACACCGCGAAACTTTTCTGCGGTGATTCCCGTGCCGCCCGGATTATCGGCCACATCCAGGCGCAGACGCACCTCGAAGCCGTGCTGCGGCGCGAGCGATTCGATCAAGCGCCCCATCTTCCCGTATCCGACGATTGCCAATCCCTTTGCCATTCCGGTGACCTCGTCTTCCAACTATCTCACGCGCCGCTGGCGCCATTCGTCAGCAAACGCTTCACCAGGCGCTCATACAAATCGACGGCATCGGACAATGCGCGCTTCGGCACGCGTTCCTCGCTGGTGTGCGCCATGTGAATGCTGCCCGGACCGATTAGAACCGGCGTGCCCCAGCTCGTGCCGAACGCCGGGATGTCCGTTGCGAAGGAGACCACGGACGTCTCAAATCCATCGATCTTGGAAAGCCGCAGCGCCGGAATGCAGATCACTTCGGTCACCTCCGCGCGGTCCTTCACGGCTTCGGCGACGGCGGCGCGTAGCGGCTCCGGATCACCCACGATGCGAAACATGATTTCCGCCTCCGCGTGGTCGGCCACGACGTTCGGCGCGCGGCCGCCGGAAATCATGCCGATGTTCAGCGTGGCGCTGCCGAGCAAAGGATCCTGGGGCAGCGGAATTTGCCGAATCGCAGCGAGCGCGTCCAGCAGCGAATCGATTGCGGAATGGCCCATCTCCGGATACGCGGAATGCGCCATGCGTCCTTGCGCCACGATCTGAAATCGCAGCGCGCCTTTTGCCCCCAGCACCAAACAATTTTCGGTGGGCTCGCCATTGATCAAGAATCGCGAGCCGCGCGGATTGCGCGCCGCGACGAAAGCTCCCGCGCTATTGCGCTCTTCGCCGACCACGAACAGCACGCCGAAATCGCGCGTGCCGGCGGCGAGCAGCCGCTCTGCCGCCGCGATCATCGACGCGATGATGCCCTTCGCGTCGCAGGAACCGCGCCCGTGCACGAATTCGACGTCTTCGCTCGACGCGAAAAACGGCGGCACGGTATCCATGTGCGTTGAAAGCGTCACGCGCGGCTCGCCCCAGCACGCGAGCACGTTGAAGCGCCCTGGCTCGACGTCCATGCGTTCGATGCGGCCGCCGTAGGCCGCGGCCAACGCCGACAAATGCGCATACAGGAAATCGCCCACCGGCCCTTCGTGGCCGCTGATCGATTCGATATCTACAAGCGCGCGCGTTAGCTCGAAAAGATCCATCGTCAATTTCAAAACTTTCAGGAGGGAGACGCAGAGAGGAGGAAAACCGCGAAGAAGCTCGGTCGTCGCCTCTCGATAGCGCTCCATCCGCTTGTCACGGATGACAGTGGACAGGCCTTAGACCTGCCCCCCAATCGCAGGGGATTCAGCGACCCCGGCGACTTCGGCGGACCTTTTGTATCTTAACCGAACCCTTTTCGCCAGGCGTCCGAAGCTGCTCGGAACCGCTCGCCCGGCTACTCGTGGCGTCCGCACCTCTACCAAGAACGCATTCAGCTTACGTGACGCGCCGCGGGCGTGTCAATGGAGCGTGCTCGTACCGTATTTCCTTTGATAAATCGATGTTAAAGCAT
Source organism: Candidatus Acidiferrales bacterium (assembly GCA_050014395.1). Classification (GTDB taxonomy): domain Bacteria; phylum Acidobacteriota; class Terriglobia; order Acidiferrales; family UBA7541; genus DASPOJ01. Next base: position 15,649 of record JBEKDK010000016.1, read on the forward strand.
AGAATGCCCCTGCTCTCTTCCCAGCAAGAACCGCGCGCAACCGATCTCGGGCCATCGACAAAGCAATACAGCGGAGTAGTTTGCGCGCGACGCTTGGAGCGTAATGACGCCAAAAGTCGTCCTCCTCAATCCGTCTATGCAGACGGCCGGGTACAGCATCATCACGCCGCGATGGCTGTTCGTCATCGCGGAAGCCACGCCCAGAGACATCGTCGGCGATCCCATCCTGGTTGACGAAGCCATCGAAGAGTTCGACGCCAGCATTCTGAATCCCGGCGACATTGTGGGAGTCGGCATCACGACGGGCAACGTCGCGCCGGCGTACGAGGCGGTGCGCCAGGCGAAGGCGCGGGGCGCAACTGTGGTCACCGGCGGCATTCACTCCACGATATTTCCCGACGAGCCGATCGAAATGGGCGCCGACGCGGTGGTCACAGGCAACGGGGACGTCGTCTGGAACACGGTGGTGCAAGATGCGCTGCGCGGCACGCTGCGGAAACGCTACGATGGCGGGCGCGTGCCCGGCGAAGGCTTGCTGAAAGCGCGCTGGGATTTGCTCGATCCGCGGCACTACATGTTTGCGACGCTGCAAACCGTCGCGGGCTGTCCGGAGAATTGCAGCTTCTGCTCGGTATGGGTGACGGAAGGGCGCCAGCCGCGGCAGCGTCTGGCCGACAAGATCATCGAAGAAGCCAACGAATTGTACGATCGCGGCTTCCGCTTCATCGTTTTCGCCGACGACAATTTCAATCCCTCAACGCTGGGCCGCATCGCGCGTGAGCTGAGCCCGCAAAAAAGAAAAGAGCTTGAGCAGATCCGGCAAGAGCGCCTGGATTTCTTCGATGAATACGACCGGCGCGTTCCGAAAAATCTCTACGCGTTCACGCAGATGACCGTCGAAGCCACCAGCGATCCCGAGTATCTCGCGGCCATGCACGACAAGATGCGGATTCGCGGGGCGCTGGTCGGCGTGGAATCGTTTTCCGAAGAAGGACTGAAGAGTGCCAACAAACAATGGAATCCCACGGGCCAGAGAATGGTGGAGACGATCCAGCAGATTCAGGACGCCGGAATTTGCGTGCTGAGCTCGATCATTTGCGGCTTGGAAACGGACACCGTCGATACGATTCGCACGATGCGGAATTTCGCGCTCGATTCGGGCACGATGCTGGCGCAATTCCCCGTCTATCACCCATATCCGGGCACGAAAGATTTCTACGAGATGGTGACGGACATCAAGAATGTGGAGAAGCCGGGATACACGCCCAAACATCAAACGCGCATTCCCGAAGAGCGCTTCTGGCTGAAGCGCGTGAACCCGCTAGACAGGATCAAGCACGCGAACATCAGCCGCACCGATCTGCTGATCGAGAATCAGAAATGCTGGACCTCGTTTTACTCGATCCGGCAAGCGTGGCGACGCGTGGGCATGGGGCGGCCGGGGACGTGGCCGCTGTTCGGAAAATTTACGTACGTGATGATGTGCCTGGCGTTCCGAAGAATTTACGGCGGACAGGGCATGGCCGCCGACGGCGTTCGCCGAAAACGTTTGGGCGTCACGACGAAAGTGATCATCAAACTTGGCTTGGCCACGTACAACCACTTCTACCGAAAAGAGCTGGGCGGCCGCATCGGCCAACCGTGGGCGCAAACCGCTCGACCCTCAGCGCAACCTTCAATCGACACACCCTCCGCACCGAACTAAAAAGGCAGGCGCAGCGAGAGAATGCCGTTGTGGTTGTTGGTGTGAAAATGCGTCGCGGCAATTTGAAAGCCGCCGCCAACCGTAAAGTTCAACCTTCTCCAAATATGAAGTCTCCCGATAACGAGGCCAGGAGTCACAAATGTTTGCTTCTTTCCGTCGTTCTTGCCCTCCGCGAACAGCGATGAATTGAACTCCACTTCGGGCCAGAACTTGCGAAGCACTCGGTACTGAAGAGCATTGTTCCAGTTGTAGGTTCTTCCGATCACGGCGGTATCGCCCGCCGGCAGTGTGGCGCCAAGGGTTCCCTGAACGTCGAAATAGCCGAAGCCCTTTCCGTAGGCAATCGTCGGCGTAAGGATTGCGCGCAGCGCTCCATTGCCATGCGTCCCAGTGGGCGCGCTCACGGCGAAGAATGCCGTCAGGATGTAGTTGCCGTGCTTCTCATCGGCAGACAGCAACCGATACTTGATCAAAGCTTGAAAATCGCCGAAGCCGTTGGGGACAGCCGGATTGTTGTGCACGACGTACGGAGGCACGCTGAAGATCACCTCCACCCTCTTAAGAGGAATCAATTCCAGACCTTTGCTGCCGCCGTAGTTTTCGGCAGTAATGCCGGCATTGCTTCTCTGCCACGCAACATCGTAGCGAAACTCCTCTTCAAGCCGCGGCGTTGTCGTGGCCACGGGAGTGATCCAGTGAGGCTGCTCCGATTGTGTCTCATCCACGCGAGCGAACCATTTGCCGATACAGCTCGAATCATTTGTGCTGGCGGTCTGGCTTCCGGTACTTTGACCGAAAGCGAAAATCGGCAATAGCAAGAGTGCGGTGATCGCGATTACTGGATGCCAGCGCATGTCTGTGCAATGCTCCCTTCTCCCAAAGAGTGTCACGACAATCCCTGCTCAGTTGTTGAGGCGCCGTACCGCGGCCTCACGTGCCCCGAAAAAACAAAGGGCCCGCGCACCAGACAGACTGGCGAGCGGGCCGATTCGCGAACGTTGCGAAATCCTTGTGGCTAAGAGGTCATTCGCCTCCGCGCCCGCCCAGCAAGCTAGTGGCTCGGTGCATGGGGCGGCGACAACATGCTAGGAATCCAAACTGCCTATTGCTCACGGAATTAGAATTCCACCTCAAGATAAACTCCTTTGCGATTCGCTAAACCATGCCGCCGGCTCGGCCTTGCGTTAAGTTCCACAGCGCTGCGACCAGCGCGTCAACATCCTCGCAGGTGTTGTAGAGCGCGAGCGAGGCGCGCACGCTGCTTTCAAGACCGAAGCGACGATGAATCGGTTGGGCGCAGTGATGTCCGGCGCGCACGGCGATGCCGGCGGCATTCAGCGCGGTGCCGACATCCTCATTGCGGAAGCCATCCACGACAAATGAGAGCACGCTGGTTTTTTCTTTGGCCGTGCCGATCAAATGAAGGCCGGGGACCGTTTGCAACGCGTCGATGGCGTAGCCCAGAAGATCGTGCTCATAGCGCGAGATGTTGTACATACCGATGCGCTCGATGTAGTCGATCGCGGCGCCGAGTCCGACGGCATCGGCGATACTGCCGGTGCCCGCTTCAAAGCGCTGCGGCGGATCGCTGTAAACCGTTTTCTCGAACGTGACATCGGAGATCATGCTACCACCGCCCTGCCAGGGTTGGGTGTGTTCGAGGATATCGAGCTTGCCGTAAACCGCGCCGATTCCGGTCGGCGCGAATACCTTGTGTCCTGAGAAGACGTAGAAATCGCAATCGAGCGATTGCACATCCGTCTGCATGTGGGATACGGCTTGCGCGCCGTCGATCAACACCTTGGCGCCGTAGCGATGGGCCAGCTCGATCATGCGCTTCGCCGGCGTGACGGTGCCCAACGCGTTTGAAACTTGCGCGAACGCGACGAGGCGCGTGCGCGGTCCGAGCAGCTTGGCGTACTCATCGAGAAGAATTTGCCCCGAATCGTCGACGGGAGCGACGCGCAACCGCGCGCCCTTCTCCTTACACAGCATTTGCCAGGGCACGATATTGGCGTGGTGCTCGAGCCAAGTGATGACGATCTCGTCGTCCTTCTGGATGCTCTGACGTCCCCAACTTTGCGCCACGAGATTGATGCCTTCGGTGGCGCCGCGAACGAAAACAATTTCCCGCGCGTTGGAGGCATTCACGAAGCGGCGGACTTTGGCGCGCGCGCCCTCGTACGCATCGGTGGCGCGGGCGGCCAGTTCGTGCGCGGCGCGATGCACGTTGGAATTTTCGTGCGTGTAAAAATAGGTCAGACGATCGATCACGGCTTGCGGCTTCTGCGTGGTGGCGGCGTTATCGAGCCACACCAGCGGCCGGCCGTTCACGCGCTCTCGCAAAATTGGAAAGTCGCGGCGAATCTCTCCGATTTCAAATGGGCGCGACGACAAATCCAAATCAGGCATCGACACAGCTTCCGAGCGCAGCGGTTCGACGACGGGAACCACGTCGACGGATGTGAGTTGCCGGATTCCTTCGAGGAAGCGATCGAATGTCGGTTGGCCCGTCGCGTCGGGACGCTGCCACGATCCCGGCACGAGCGGCGCGCCGAAGTTCTCGGCGCCCGAGAGCGGGATCGCGGTTGGGATGCCGCCGTACGCCGGCGAGGGTTCCTTCGCCGGGCCTTTCGCCGGGGCCGGCTGGGGCTGCGGCGACGAGCGCGCGGGCGCGGCGGTGTCGGTGAAAAGCGGACGGGCATCTTTCAAGAATGAAAAGGAAGTGGGAACGGTCAAGCCGGCGAATCCCAATTGGCCGGGAAACTCCGGAAGAGACGCCCCCGGAATCGCTGGGATCGGCGGCACAAGAGAAGGCGAGAGCGCCGATCTATCCGATCCACTGCCGAGCGTGGAGATCGCATCGATGAAATCGGCTTCGGTGAGCGCCGTGGCATTCGCCGGCGCGGCCGGCGCGGATTCTGCCGCGATAGCCGACGACGGCGCTTCGCCGGCAGGAAAGCTACCAGCGAATTGTGCAGCTCCGGGCAAGGCGGTGAAAAATTCGGTAGCCATGCGCGCGAGAACCGCCGGATCGGGCAAGTTGGCAGGCAGCTCCGTGCCGCTCCAGGTGTCTACCGGCAGATCGGTTTTTTGCGCCCCTGGCGCCGCGGGTTTTGGTTCACTTGGCGTCATGATAATTTCCGACTTCGACGTCCTCGAGCGCCGCGATTGCGTCGTCGGTCAGAATGGCCGCGGAGCAGTATAGGGAGATCAAGTAGGAGGCCAGCGATTTGTTGTTGATGCCCATGAAGCGGACGGAGAGGCCGGGGGTCTGCTCGCCGGGCAATCCAGGCTGGAACAGTCCGATCACGCCCTGTTTCCTTTCGCCGACGCGCAGAAGAAGGATATTCGTTTTACCCTTGGCGCCTTTAGGCTTTTCCTGGCCGTCGACGTTCAATTTCTCGGTGGGGAAAATCGGAACTCCGCGCCAAGTGACGAACGGAGACCCAAATAGCGTGACGGTTGGCGGTGGCACGCCGCGCAGCGTGCACTCACGGCCGAACGCGGCGATGGCGCGCGGATGCGCCAGGAAGAAGGAAGGCTCCTTCCAAACTTTGCTGAGCAGCTCATCGAGATCGTCCGGCGTGGGCGAACCTTTGCGCGCCTTGACGCGCTGCGACGGCGCGACATTCTTCAGCAAGCCGTAATCGTCGTTGTTGATCAGTTCACTTTCCTGGCGCTCTTTGACGGTTTCGACCGTCAGGCGGATTTGCTCCTTGATCTGGTCGTAGGGATTGCTGTAGAGATCGGAAACTCGCGTCTGGACGTTCAAGACGTTGGAGATGGCGCACAGTGTGTATTCGCGCGGTTTTTCTTCGTAGTCAACGAAGGTTTCCGGCAGGGTCGTCTCTTTCGGGTCGCTGCCGCCGCAGGCCACTGCGACAGCCTCTTCATGGACGACGCGGTTGACGCGAAACACACCGGCCTCCAGCGGCTTCCAATCCAACAAGCGGACGAGCCAGCGCGGCGTGATGGCCGAATACTGCGGCGGAGTCTTGATGATATTTGCAAGCTGCGATGCTGCGCGGTCACCCAGCGCGTGGTGCGATGTAGTATCAGGCATCAAAAATCCCCTTTTGCGGAATGCGAATGCTCGCTGTCTGCGTCCTGCGGCGCAAGAGCAGCAGTCCGAGTGCGTAAAACCCAGTTATGGTAGCAGGAAATGGGAGGCGGGTGATAACCCGCGCGCGATCGCCCGTCGACGGTTAAGACGGCCGGGCGGAAATCGCGCGTGAGTTAATTGACGCCGTTCGGTCCGAGGGCCGGTCCTGTCAGGTCCTTTTGATTAGGCGAACCAGCCAGAGCAGGATGAGCGCGCCAACCAATGAGATCACTAAGCGCCCGATCAGGCCGTAGGAGACGATGCCGATCAATCCAAACAGGAAGCTGCCGAGAATCGAACCTAGGATGCCGACGACCAAGTCTCCGAGTAGGCCAAAGCCGCCACCCTTCCACAGCTTTCCCGCAAGCCAGCCAACCAGGATTCCGATCAGAATGACCCAAACCCAATAGGACACCATCGCGTCACCTCATGTGTGGAGTGAGCGGTCCAAATTGCGCGCGCCCGGCGCATGGTATCAGAAAAGCGCCGAGAAGCAATAACCCGTTCGCGCATCCGGACCAGCGGGTGAAACATCAGTTGCCGGCCATCGTGAACACGACGGTGATGGTTGTGTCGACCTCGACGGGCTCGTTGTTCAGCAGCGTGGGCTGATAGCGCCACCGGCGGACGGCATCAAGCGCCGCCTGGATCAGCAGAGCAGGGCCGGAAATCACGGTGAGTTCCGCAACGCGCCCGTCCTCAGCGATGATCGCGTGCAGCACAACCGTGCCTTGAATGCGCGCTTGGCGCGCCAGCGGCGGATATTCGGGCAGCGGCTGGCTGATCAGTTTGGCCTGTTGAACGTTGCTGCGCTGGTAGATGCGCGGCTGACTCGGCTTGGGGATTGGCGGCGCAACCGGAGGCGTTCCGATGTTTAGAATGCCTATCATCGCAGCGTTTGACGCTGCCGTGTTGTCGCCACCCGTCGCGCCGATTACTCCGGTGCCGGGCAATTCCGGCGGCGGCGCCGGCTCCCTGATCATGCTCACTCCAGGGGGAATTGAAGGCGGTGCGGTGAAAATGCCGGGCCGCGGCCGGCGCCCGGCCGAATTTGTATTTCCACTGTGCACCAGCGCCGGCGGCGCGGCCGCGGGCGGAGGAGTGGGCGCCGTGATGATCATGTTCAGCAGCGCCTTGGGAAGCGCCCGCGTGTAGATCAGCGGGATTAGCACCAGAATCGCCAAGACAAAAAGTTGGACGACCATGGACACGGTGACGGTCCAGGGTTTTCGGTTGCCCTGCGTGGCTGCGCTCGATTCAACCAGATCGTTGAACATATCGCACCGTCCATCGAAGCGATGCGCCTCGCGGGGCCTTCTGGAAAGCTCTGCCGCGCGCGCCTACTCCGTTAGACACCAATTCGCGCGCGCAGTTCCCTGCTTCTGAATTATTGGCGCGAACTCAATTCAAAACTGGGGGATTTGGAGGCGCGGGTGGGATTTGAACCCACGCGTGGAGGTTTTGCAGACCTCTCCCTTAAACCTCTTGGGTACCGCGCCTCAGAATTGCAAGTATAGCGAAAATCGACAACGTCCGCCTCAGGCTGCGCGCCGCGAGCCGGCTAAGTCTTCGGCGGATCAAGCTGCGCCTCGCGCATGAAGCGAGCCGATTCCTCCGGCGGCGTGGGACAAATGTAAAAGCCCGAACCCCATTCAAATCCGGCCACCTTTGTGAGCACCGGGATAATTTCGATGTGCCAATGGTAATGCGGATTGGTTTCTTCGCCAACGGGCGACGTGTGGATCATGAAATTGTACGGCGGGTGATCGAGCACGGCGTCCAATCGCGCCAGCGTCTCCTTCAGCATCTGCGCCAGGCTGGCGAAAATCGCGCTTTGATTGTTTTCAAACGCGGAGCTGTGCGCCTTCGGCAGCAGCCACATCTCAAAGGGAAACCGCGGGGCGTAGGGCGCGAGCGCGATGAACGCGTCGTTTTCGGCGATCACGCGCGTCTTCGTTTCCAGTTCCTGGCGAATCATGTCGCAGAAAATGCAGCGCTCCTTATCCTGATAGTAGTGGCGCGCGGCATCGACTTCTTCGCGGACGCGTTTGGGCACGATCGGCAGCGCGATCAATTGCGAATGCGGATGCTCGAGCGACGCGCCGGCGGCCTCGCCGTGGTTCTTGAAAATTAGAACGTAGCGGAATCGCTTGTCGTTCTTCAGATCGAGCACGCGGTCGCGCATCGCGAACAGCACGTCCTCGACGGCGCGCGCCGGGAGCGTCGCGAGCGTGCTGGCATGCTCGGGCGTCTCGATGATCACTTCATGCGCGCCCACGCCGTTCATGCGATCGAACAGGCCTTCGCCCTGGCGATCGAGTTCCCCTTCGATCCCCAGCGCGGGAAATTTATTGGCTACAACGCGCACGCGCCATCCGGGAGTGTTCGGCGCGCCGTTCTCGCGGCCGAACTGCAGGATTTCCGGCGGCGTCTTGCTTTCGTTCCCCGGGCAGAATGGACAGAATCCGGTCCCTTTGATTTGCACGCTCTGGCGAGCGAAATCGCTCGGCCGCTTGGCGCGGTCGGTGGAAATGATCACCCAGCGACCTGTGATGAGGTCCCTACGAAGTTCCGGCAACGCATCCTCCTAGAAAGCGTTCGCGCGATACATCGAACAAATGATCTTAATACGGACGAATGGCAGGGCAAACGGGAACCGCGAGGACGGTTTCCTAGCTGGACCTATGGGATTCCGCGCAATTCAAATCGGACTGCGTGATCGCGCGCGGTTATCCGGAGAACGCGGCTTTGTGGAGTCGCACAATCGGCCGGCGGCCGGGCGGCGCTTCGATGGCCAAAACGTCGAATCGGCACGGGGCTTCGGGGATGCGGCGCGCGGCGAGAAACTGGCGCGCGATACGGCTTAGATTGCGGCGCTTCTCATGCGTCACGGCGTCCTCCGGCACGCCGGGACCGCCGCTGCGCATTTTCACTTCGACGAACGCCAGCACGGCGCCATCGTAGCCGATCAAGTCGATTTCGCCTTTCAGGCCGGGAATCTGAAAATTGCGCGCGATGAACGTGTAGCCGTGGCGGCGAAGATACCAGTAGGCGTAGGTTTCGCCGCGAATCCCGCGCTGGCGGGCTTGCTGCTTGGCCGCGGCGCCGTGCGCCGGAATATCTTCGGCGAGGCCGCGGCGCGCGGCCCAGTCGACGAAACAAAAGACGACGTGCGATAGGACGGGCACGGCTTCTCCCGACGCATACGAGCGCCCGCACGGGCCCACACGCTTATTTGCCGGCCGATGCGGCCACTTCGGCGATGCAGGCGTCCAGAGTATCGACGGCAAAATCGGCTTGCTCGCGATCGATCATGAGCGGCGGCGACAAGCGCACGGTGTTTTCGCCCGCACCGAGAATGAGCAGGCCTTTGTGGAATGCGCGCAGGACGATGGCGTCGCGCAGGTAGTGCGCGCGCTCTTTGGTCTTGCGATCGAGCACGATTTCGATGCCGATCATCAGGCCCTTGCCGCGAACGTCTCCCACAATCGCGTGCCGCTCCGGCCACGCGGCGATGCGGCCGAAGATGTAATCGCCCATCACGCGAGCGTTTTCCATGTACTTCGTTTCGATCAGGCGAATTGTCTCCAGCGCCGCGGCCACGGAAACCAAATTTCCGCCGAACGTCGACGCGTGCGCACCGGGCGGCCAGTTCATGATGTCGGCGCGCGCGATCGTAGCCGAAAGCGGCATCCCCGAAGCGATTCCTTTGGCGACGCACAAAATGTCCGGCTCGATTCCAGCGTGATCGCCAGCCCACCACTTGCCCGTGCGCCCCATGCCGCATTGCACTTCGTCGGAAATCAGCAGAATGCCGTGCTTGCGGCACAAGCGCTGCAATTCGCGCAGGAATTCCGCGGGCGCCGGCAGATAGCCGCCCTCGCCTTGGATAGGCTCGATCACGATGCCCGCAACGTCCTCGGGCGCGACGAGTTTGTGAAACAGTTCGCGCTCGATGAACGACGCGCATTCGGCGCAGTGGCCGCTCCCCGCCGAGCCGTGCGGGCAGCGATACGGATCCGGATAAGCCGCGTGGAACACACCGGAGAGCAGCGAACCAAATCCTTTGCGCTGTACCGCCTTCGACGCCGTGAGCGAAAGCGCGCCCATCGTGCGGCCGTGAAATCCGCCATAAAATGAAATGAATTTTTCGCGATGCGTGTGATAGCGCGCCAGCTTGATGGCCGCTTCGATCGCTTCCGTTCCCGAATTGCCGTAATAGACGCGCTTCTGTCCCTTACCGGGCGCGATCTCGCAAAGCTTTTCCGCCAGCTCAACCATATTCGGATAGTAGAAATCGGTGCCGGACATGTGGATCAATTCGGCGGCTTGCTTCTGAATCGCGGCGACGACGTCGGGATGGCAGTGTCCTGTCGACGCTACGGCGATGCCCGCGGCGAAATCCACGAACCAATTGCCATCGACGTCTTCAACCATCGCGCCGCGGCCGGTCTTGGCAACAAACGGATAGCTGCGCGTGTACGAACTGGAAATCGAGCGGGCGTCGCGCTCCAGAATCGCGCGGGCGTTCGGACCCGGCAGCGGCGTCACCAAGCGCGCGACATTGCTCTGGAGCTTTGCGTTAGTCATGACGTCCCCCCGAGTGCTGACATGGGCCCGAACTAGGACCAATAACTGAGCTGAATCCGAACCGCAAATGAGACAAAACCGATGCGTGAGCTACTGCGCCGCCCAGGCGCGCTCCGAATACACTCCGCCGCGAGCACCTTAACAATGAAAATTAATTTAGTCGACGCCGAACAAACTTGGACGTTGGAGCGACGGAAGACAGTGCCTTGCGGTCGAATTGTGTTGCCGAATGCTCATTTTCGTTTCCAGCGAACTCCGCCATCCTTGATGTCTTCGACGAGAATACCACGCTCGGCCAATTCCTGGCGAATTTTGTCGGACGCTTTGAAATCCTTGCGTTTGCGCGCCGCTTGGCGCTCGGCGACCAGCGCTTCGATCTCAGCGTCGGCTGTCGTGGGGCCTCTGGAGATTCCGAGGGCGGCTACGCGCGCGGCATCGTCATCGTTCAGCACAGAAAAAATGGCATCGAAGGCATCGAGCACGCCACGCGCCGCGGCGCGCTGGTCCGCGCGGAACGCGCCGCGATCCATCGCCGAATTTGCTTCGCGCACCATGTCAAACACCGCGGCCAAGGCCTGCGCCGTATTCAGATCGTCGGCCAGCGCGGCTTCAAATCGTTCGCCGAATTCCGCGATCGCGCGCGCCATCGCGGGATCGGAGCCGGCCGGAAACGATTCAACTTCAAGCCGTGCGGCAAAATTTCGCAGCCGCTCGACGGAACTCGCCGCTTGCTGCAGACCGTCGGCGCTGAAATTTAATTGCCTGCGATACGGCACCGACGCGAGCAAGAAGCGCACCGACGAAGGCCGGATACCCTCCTTCAGCAATTCGGGCAGCGTGGCGAAATTCCCAAGCGACTTCGACATCTTCTCGTGATCCACCAGCAAATGCTCGGCATGCAGCCAGTAACGCACGAATTGTTTGCCGGTGGCCGCTTCGGATTGCGCGATTTCATTTTCGTGATGCGGAAAGCAGAGATCGATGCCGCCTGAGTGGATGTCGATTGTTTCGCCGAGCAGAGCCATGGCCATAGCTGAACATTCAATGTGCCAGCCGGGCCGGCCCGGACCGATCGGCGTTTCCCAGAATTGCTCGCCGGGCTTCGGCGCTTTCCACAACGCGAAATCGCGCGCGTCGGCCTTTTCGTAACGATCGGCGTCCACTCGCGCGCCGGCCTGAAGGCCGCTCACATCGATCTTGGAAAGCTTGCCGTAATTCGAAAATTTCGAGATGCGAAAATAGATCGATCCATCCGTCGCGTACGTGTATCCCTTCTCCACGAGCCTCTGGATCAGACGCACCATGTCGTCAATCCGATCGGTGGCGCGCACGAAGTGCTCCGGCGGCTCCAGGCTCAGCGCCTGGCGATCCGCCAAAAACGCAGCGATAAATCTATCGGTGTACTCGCGAATGGTGATTCCGGCTTCGGCCGCGCGCAGGATGATGCGATCGTCCACGTCGGTCAGGTTCATTACTTGAATGATTCGGTAGCCCTGCGAGCGCAGGAATCTGCGCAAAATGTCTTGGAATACGAACGTGCGGAAATTTCCGATGTGCGCGTAATCGTAGACCGTCGGCCCGCAGGTGTAGATGCGGACTTCGCCGGGATGCAGCGGCACGAACGGTTCGGTGCGGCCGCCTAGGGTGTTGTGCAGCAAGATTTCGCGCAAAGTGTTCGGTCCTCGTAGCAGCGCTTCAACGGCGCAGCGCGCAAACGCGTAATTCTATCCGACCGCGCGACCGCGCGAAAGGCTTTGCCGCGCACGGGGTTCGGAGCCTTCCTTCGGTTGCTGCCGCCCGGATTCTCGAAAGCTGGTTTCCTGCGAATGGCGCGAGCGCAGCGTCGGCGTTCAGCGCGAGCGTGTGGGCCGGGCGCCGACGTTCACTGCGGATTCTTCAGCTTCGCGAGGCGCGGCGGGGGCGGCGAGGAGGCGCTGAAGCGCTACGCCGTCGACGGGCGGAGAGAAAAGGTAGCCTTGGCCGAATTCGCAGCCCGATTGTTCGAGATATGCGTGCTGGCCAGGTGTTTCGATGCCTTCGGCAATCACTTTTAGATCGAGATGATGAGCGAGCATCACGATCAGGCGAGCGATTTCGCGGCTTTCGAGATCGCGCTCAATGCCGCGAGTGAACGATTGATCGATCTTCAGAACGTCGACAGGAAAACTGCGCAGGCGGCTGAGCGAGGAATGACCCGTACCGAAATCGTCGATGCTCAGGCTAACGCCAAGCTCCTTCAACTGCGAAAAAATGCGCGTGGTGTTTTTGGGATCGCCCGTCGCGATGGTTTCGGTGATCTCGAGTTGCAGCGTCGAAGGCTTCACACCCGATTCATCGAGCGCGGATTTCACGTCGGCGACAAGATTGCTCTGCGCCAGCTGGCGCGGCGAAACGTTCACCGTCACCGTCAGCGGCGGATCCATCGGAAACAGCAAATGCCATTCGTGCGCCTGCCGGCACGCTTCCTTCAGAATCCATCGGCCAATGGGAACGATCAAGCCGGTTTCTTCGGCGATCTCGATAAAGTCCGCGGGGCCCACGAATTCCGAATCGTTGTGCCACCAGCGCACCAGCGCCTCGACACCGGCGATCTGCCCGGTGGCCAAACGCACGATCGGCTGGTAAAACACGCGAAGATCCCGATGCTCGATCGCCTTGCGCAGTTCGGTTTCCATCTTCAGGCGCCGCACAACTAGCGCGTGCATCTGCGTGTCAAACACTTCGCAAAGCGACACGCCTTGAGCCCTGGCGCGGCACATCGCGATATCCGCATCGCGCAGCATTTCCGCGGGCTTTTGGTACGCTTCGGAACTCAGCGCGATGCCGATGCTCGCGGACGTGAATGCATCCACGCCGTGCAGCGTAAACGGCCCGGCAAAACTTTCCTGCACGCGCAGAGCAACGCGCATGGGATCGCTGGGCGTCTTGACGCCTTCGATCAACACCGTGAACCGATCGCCTTCCAAACGCGCCAAAATCTCATCGCCACCGGAGCCATCGGCCCCGCCGGCCGGCGTGGAACGCGTCACGGTATCGTCATGCCGCAGACGCGCTTTCAACCGGTTGCTGATATCGATGATCAGCTGATCGACGACGGCGTGGCCCATCGTCTCGTTGAAAATCTGCAATCCCTGCACATCTACGAATAAAACGGCGAATTTGAAGTCGGGAAAGCGCTTCGCGTAGTCCATCGCGTGCTGCAGGCGATCCAAGAAAAGGCTGCGATTGGGCAAACCGGTGAGGGCGTCGTGCAAGGCTTCATGTTCCAGTTGCTCTTCGACGCGTTTGCGCTCGGTGATGTCGCGATTGACGATCACCAGGTGGGTGACGTCGCCTTTGCGATTGCGGATGGGATTGGCGGTCGATTCAAGAACGCGCCACGTTCCATCTTTGTGGCGCATGCGGTATTCCAGGCGTCTGCCGAAACCGGTCTCGCGCGCCTGCTGCGTCGCCCCAACGACGCGCTCGCGATCTTCGGGATGCACCTGCTCGAGCGATCCCGTCGCCGCCAATTCTTGTCTGCCGCAGACGCTTGATTCGTTGGTAGCCGATCCATAAGAACAGCAGCAATATCAGCCCGGCGAATTCAGGCAGAGGTGTTTGGAAGAACCACGGTGTGGTGGAGATCGATGTTAGTCCCAAGATCATCTCTCCAGAGGGCGTTCAGAATTGCTGCAATCGAATTGTGACATTCCGCGACATGGCCACCAAGATTCGCGTCAACAGAACGTTGACTTCTACGGCACGCGCCGGGCGGCAGCGTGTCGTTTCCGCCAAAGTTATCCACCGCATCCGCTCTTGCGTTCTTGATTCGACTGGTGTTGCGTGCTAGGCTCGACCCGCTTGCGAGTCATCGCGTAACCCGACGCATATCGAGGACATTGATGGCCGAAGAAGCGCTCGGAATGATTGAGACCAAGGGTTTGGTCGGCTCGATCGAAGCCGCCGACGCCATGGTCAAGGCGGCCAACGTCGTCCTGATCGGCAAGGAATACATCGGCTCCGGCTTCGTGACGATTATGGTCCGCGGCGATGTCGGCGCAGTGAAAGCCGCCACCGAAGCGGGCGCGGCGGCAGCCCGGCGCGTCGGCGAACTCGTCGCCGTTCACGTGATTCCGCGGCCGCACGAGTTGGTTGAAAAAATCCTGCCTGGTGGCGGGGCGCCGCCCAGCGCGAAGAAATAGCGCGCGCGAAGCGCAATGCTTAACCGGCCTGCGCGGCGCGCACCGCACAAGAGGTAAGGCGCATTGGACCTTCGCGACCGCGACCTCATCTCCATCCAGCAAGCCCGCGAACTCGCGGCCCGCGCCTCCGCCGCTCAAAAGCGATTCTCCACTTTTTCGCAGCAGCAGGTTGACGTCGTCGTCGAAGCGTGCGCTTCCGCGGCAAGCGAAGCGGGCGAATCTTTGGCGCGCGCGGCAGTCGAGGAAACCGGCTACGGCAACGTTCCCGACAAAATCCAGAAGAATCGATTGGCATCCGTTGAAGTGCCGCGCGCGATTCGCGAAATGCGCACGGTCGGCGTGGTGCGCGAGGACGCAAAGACCGGCATCGTCGAATACGCCTCGCCCATTGGAGTCGTCGCCGCGATCATTCCGTCGACGAATCCCACTTCCACGGCGATTTACAAAACACTGATTGCGCTGAAAGCACGCAACGCCATCGTCCTTAGCCCGCATCCTTCGGCGATCAAATGCATTTGCCAGGCGGCCGGGATTCTGGAGCGCGCCTCGCTCTCGGCCGGCGCGCCCGAGGGATTGATCTCTTGCATGTCGCTAACCACGCTGCAAGGCACGCAGGAATTAATGCGCCGCCCGGAAGTCGGCGTGATTCTTGCCACCGGCGGCACGGGTCTGGTGCGCGCCGCGTACAGCTCCGGCAAGCCCGCCTACGGAGTCGGTCCGGGCAATGTGCCCGCCGCAATCGAACGCAGTGCCGACGTGCGCAAAGCGATAGCCGATATCATCGCCGGCACGACGTTCGACTACGGCACAATTTGCTCATCCGAGCAAGCCATCGTGGTGGAAGATGCCGTGCGCGAACAAGCGCTTGAAGAACTCCGCCAGCAGGGCGCGCATTTTCTTTCGTCCGATGAAGCCGAAAAAGTCGGCCGCATGTTGTTTCAGCCCGGCTCGCACGTCGCGAATCCCAAGCTGGTCGGCCGCGCCGCCACCGTGATTGCGGAGATGGCGGGCATTTCCGTTCCCAGCACGACGCGCGTGCTGATCGCGCGACTGGAGCCGCAGCAGGTGGGGCGCGAATTCCCGCTCTCGGCGGAAAAACTTTCGCCGATTCTCGCGTTCTACAGCGTCGCGGATTTCGCGGCGATCATCGAGCTCGCGACGCGACTGTTGCTCTTTGGCGGTGCGGGCCACACGGCCGCAATCCACACGCAAGACGCAGAAAAGGCGCGGCGCTATGGGCAAGCCGTGCCGGCGTTTCGCGTGATCGTGAACTCTGCTTCGGTGCACGGCTCAACCGGCTATTCCACCAATCTCTTCCCTGCGATGACGCTGGGCTGCGGCGCGCCCGGCGGCAACATCACGTCCGACAATATCGGCCCGCAGCACTTGATGAATATCAAGCGCGTCGCGTGGGAGTCGCGCCCCGTCGAGCACCGCACCGTGCCTGCCGATCGCCGCATGTCGCCCGATGCGGGCGTCGAGCCGATGGGAATCGCGCCCGCGCATGCCCGCGCCGCGTCGGTGCCAGCGAAGCCGACGCCAGCAGCACCGCAAACATCTGCGGCAACGCCGCCGTTGTCATCATCGGCAAGCGCGCCCGTATCCGCCACCACGCAGCAAATTGGTTCGCCTTTACGCGCCGGCGTGCCCGACCGCGCGACGCTTGCTCGCTTGGTCGAGCACGTCCTCGAAGCACACGGCATCGCGCGAGGCTCGGGCATACCTGCCGCCGCAGCAGCGGTCAGCGCGCCTTGCGGGCACGACGAATCGCCCGCGGCAAAATCTCCGACGGCCGCGACGCCGCAATCCCCCACCGCCGCGCCCAAGCCGTTCGCCACCTCGCCCGCGCCGAAACCGGCCAAGCCAAGCGTCGAAATCTCCCCGTTCGTCAGCGAAAACGACGTTCGCCAAGCCATGACGCGCAGCCAAAAGATTTTCATCGGCCCGAAAACGATCGTTACGCCGTCGGCGCGCGATCTCGGCCGCGAACACGAAGTGTTCGTCGATACTGGAGCCGAATCCGGCGCCGCCTCCTGATTTTTCGTTTCGCCGCACACGCGTGCCGCGCCGCGATTGTGCGCTGCAAACCCCTTGCCTATACTGAGCTTCTAATAAAACGGGCCGCGCGGAATGCAATGCGTTCGCCGATGAAACGCCGATGAGAAATCAAAGAGCTCGACGCTACGCGCAATGGTCGGCCGCGATTGCCATACTCATCGCGGCCGCTGCCGCCGGCGTTTATTTGCATCGCGCGTATCTCGCCCGCCGCGATCGAGCGTTGGCTCCTCCGCCTGTGCCGCCGACGGTTGAACAGCAGTCGGCTGGATTTTCCTACACGCACTCGGAAGGAGCCCGAGCGATCTACACGATCCGCGCCGCGAACGCCACACAATACAAGGAGGGCAATCGCAATTTGCTTGAAGACGTTTGGATCACTTCCTACGGCCAGCAAGGCGACCGCAACGATACGCTGCGCACAAAGTCGTGCGAATACATTTCGTCATCGTCGTCTGGTTCAGGCTCATCAGCCTCCTCGGGCGGCAAGATGACCTGCGCGGGCGACGTCGAAATCGATCTGGAAAGCGATTCAGAATCCAAACTGCATCCCAGCGCGCCCGATGGCGAGCCCGCAGCCGCGGCGCACATCCTGCACCTTTCGACCTCCGACCTCACCTTCGAGCAGGACTCCGGCGTGGCGAGCACCGATCATGCGGTGACGTTTCGCTTCCCCCGCGGCGCCGGTAAAGCGATCGGACTGCGTTTCGATTCACAGCAGAGCCAGCTCGATCTTCTGCGCGACGTCGAACTCAATCTCCAACCGCAGGGCCCGGCACAGCCGCAAGCCAGCGCATCGACGGCGGCAACCACAACGCCCTTAAGCGACTCGGTGGTGATTCAGGGGCAAAGCATGGTCTATCGCCACAGCGACGGCATCGCGCACCTACGCGGCCCTGCGCAGATTCAGGATGGCCCGAGCACGCTCACCGCGCAGGACGTGGCGCTCGATCTCGACCAAAACTTCCACGCGCGCCGCGCCCTAGCCACCGGCCAGCCCCAACTTCACGAAAACGATCCCCAACGCCAAACCACTACGTCCGCCGATGAATTCATCGCGTTGTTCACACCAACTGGTTCAATCGGCCGCGTGATCG
Organism: Candidatus Acidiferrales bacterium; assembly: GCA_050014395.1. Lineage (GTDB taxonomy): Bacteria > Acidobacteriota > Terriglobia > Acidiferrales > UBA7541 > DASPOJ01. Next base: position 33,385 of record JBEKDK010000016.1, read on the forward strand.
CTGACGGCAACGTTCGCGTAACCTCCGCAACTCAAGGCGAACAGGATGAATTCGACGCCGCCCACATCGAACTGGAATTGGCGCCGGTTACCGGTCAACCACACCTACTCACCGCCTCCGGCGGCACCAAAGGCACGATGCGCGTCGGCGCCGCAACACGAACCTTCACGACCGATTCGCTGCAAATGACGTTCGCGCCGCCAGCCACGCACAGTGGTTCGGCGCGCCCCGAACTCGTGCACACGCTGGCGCCGGCGACGGTGGAATCGATCGCGCCGGCCAAGATCAAAGGCACCTCGCAGACGGCGATCGAGAGAACACGAATGACCGGCCAAACACTCGATCTCCATTTCACTGCGAGCTCACACATCGACCATTTGACGGGATCCGGGGGCGTGGAGGTGGATCAAGATATGGGCGCCGTGGGAACGCGCACATCTACGTCGCAAAATCTCGACGCGCACTTCGATTCGGCCGGCGACTGGACCACGCTCGATCAATCCGGCCGCGTGCATTATCGCGACGCCCAAGGCACCGCGGACGCCGATCGCTCGCACATGGACCACGCAACAAACATCGCGGCGCTCACCGGCAGCGTGGTGGTGACTGACATCAATTCTCGAACTACAGCGCAATCGGCCAATTTCGCGCAGGATACCAACATCCTGCACGCCGAAGGTCGCGTGATCTCCGCCGAACTCGCCACCGGCCAAAACCGCGTGGGCAATTTCTCGGATCAGCAGCCCGCGCGCATCTCCGCCGACCACATGGTCGCGGATCGCACCGCGGGCCACGCCACGTACGCCGGCCACGCGCGTATGTGGCAAGGCCAATCTGTGGTGGAAGCCGATACGATCGAGCTCGATCACGCCGCGCAATCGCTCACAGGCGTCGGCCGCGTTCGCGCCGTTTTCCCCGCCGCGGCTTGGTCTCCATCCCAGGGCAGCGCCAAACCAGCCAAGTCATCAACGCCCCCCGCCGCCCCAGCTGCGGCTGACCTTTGGCACGCACAAGGAGGACGCCTGACTTATTGGAGCCAGAAATCCCTCGGGCGGCTCGAACAAAATGCCAGCGCCGATTCCCAGGAAGCATCGATCCGCGCGCCCACAATTGACTTCCTATTTGGCCCGGTTGACCCCGCCAAGCCCTCCGGGCCCCAGCAACTGACCGGCGCGATCGCCACCGGCGGCGTAAACGTCCGGCAATTGGACCGCCGCGGCACGTCCCAGCGCGCCGATTACACCGTCGTGGACCGAAAATTCGTCCTCAGCGGGGGTCCGCCGGTGGTCCGTGATGATTCCGGAAACTCCACCACAGGGCGTCAATTGACCTTCATTTTTGCGGATGATAGGATTGTGGTGGATTCGGAGGAAGGCACGCGCACTTTGACACTCCACCGGGTCGAGAAATGACGCCGAATGCCCAAGCTCCAGGCCGTCGAACTCAGCAAGTCGTATCGAGGCCGCAAAGTCGTGGACAACGTCAACCTGGAGATCGCGGAAGGCGAGGTCGTTGGCCTTCTGGGACCAAACGGCGCGGGTAAGACGACCACCTTCTATATCTTAGTTGGGTTGGCTCGGCCCGATTCCGGACGCGTCCTCCTCGACGGCGAGGACATTACGGACCTTCCCATGTACCTCCGGGCCCGCAATGGCATCAGCTATCTTCCCCAGGAACCCTCTGTGTTTCGCCAGCTGACCGTGGAGGAGAATTTGTTGGCCGTTCTCGAAACCGTGCCCCTCACTGCGGCGCAGCAACGCGACCGCCTCGAGGAGTTGCTCGCGCAGATGGGTCTTGAGGCGGTGCGCATGAATCGCGCCTACACGCTTTCCGGCGGAGAACGGCGGCGCTTGGAAATCGCGCGCTCGCTGGTGCTCGATCCCACTTTCATCCTTCTCGACGAACCTTTCTCCGGCATCGATCCCCTGACGGTCGTGGACATTCAGAAGATCATCTCTGAACTCAGCGACGGCGGAATCGGCGTGCTCGTCACCGATCACAACGTCCGCGAGACTTTGCGCGTCACCGATCGAGCCTACATCATCAGCACCGGGCGAATGTTCCGGGCCGGCAGTCCGGCTGAATTGAGCCAGGACGCCGAGGTCCGGCGCGTTTATCTGGGCGATCATTTCAAGCTGAATTGAAACGGAACGCCGATGAGCTGGCTACAGCCCAAACTCCATCTACGGGTCGCGCAAAAGCAGATTCTGACGCCCGGCCTCGTGCAGATGGTCAGCGTGCTGGCGCTGAACCGGCTCGAGTTGCGCGAGATGATTAACACCGAGATGGTGGCGAATCCTGTCCTCGAAGAAGTCACCGACGAAACGCCGACCACCGCAGAGGATTACAGCGACGAAGCCTTCATCAAGGCCGAAACCGAGAAAGTTCCGGAAACCGAGCCCGCCAATCCCTTCGACGAATTCGACCTCTCTTCGTTCTTCAATCAATACCTTGATTCCGGCGCGGCAGCCGATCGCGGCGAAAGCGAATCGGTGGAACGGCCGTCGTTCGATAAATTTCTCTCCTCGCCGCAGGGCCTCACCGAATACCTCACGTGGCAATTGAGTTCCACCGTGTGCAGCGAAGAAGTGCGCGCGATCGCCGACATCATCATCGGAAACCTCGACGAAAACGGTTATTTGACGGCATCGCTTGAAGAGATCGCGCACGAAGGCAAATCTTCGGCCGAGGATGTTGAGGAAGCGCTGGCCGTGGTGCAGGAATTCGATCCGCTGGGCGTCGGCGCGCGAAATCTGCGCGAATGCCTGCAGATTCAGCTTCGCGGCCTCGACCCGCAAAACACTCTGGCGCAGCAAATCGTTTCCGAATGTTTGCCGAAGCGCCCGTTGGCGGTATCCGAGACGGACTTGCTTGACCCGGAAAGCCCGCTCTCGAAATTGCTGCAATCCAATCAGCTGAAAGAAATCGCGCGCGCGCTCAATCGGCCCGTCGAACTCGTGAAGCGCGCCGTGGACGTGATTAAGAAACTCGATCCGCGCCCAGGCCTGCGCTACAACAAAACCGAGCCGCGCCTGGTTGAGCCGGACGTCTATTTCCGCAAGGTGGACGATCAGTGGCAGGTCTTCATGAATGAAGACGACGTGCCGCAGCTCCGCCTGAGCCCCGTTTACCGCCGCCTTTTGGCGCGCGACGCCGCCGATCGCGAAGTGCGCAACTACGTCAAGGAGCGCTTCACCGCGGCGCTGCAGCTCATGAAGAGCATCGAGCAGCGCAAACACACCATTCTCCGCGTTTGCCAGGTGATCATCCGCCGCCAGGGCGAATACCTCGATCATGGCGCCGATCAGCTGAAGCCGATGATGATCAAGGAAGTGGCCGAAGAAGTCGGCGTGCATCCTTCGACCGTGAGCCGCGCCGTGGCCAACAAGTACGCGCACACGCCGCAAGGCGTGGTCGAGTTGCGGCAGTTCTTCTCCGAATCGGTGAATGGCCCCGAGGGCGGCAGCATGTCACTGCCCACTCTGAAACGCCTGGTGAAGAAAATGATCGGAGAAGAAGACACCGCTCATCCGCTCACCGACGATGCGATCGCCCGGAAACTTCAGGTGGCCGGCATCTTGGTCACGCGGCGCACAGTGGCGAAATATCGCGAGGACCTTCGCATCCCGAGCACGCATCAACGCCGGGTGAAATCCTAGTGCCGCTGAAATTTTGCAATTCGTTGGAGCGACGCTAACCAGTTGCCATCGTGAAACGAAGCGAAGCCAGGTCCGAAGCGCGCCAATTGGTGATCCTCACCGGGCTGAGCGGCTCGGGCAAAAGTACCATCCTCAAATCTTTTGAGGACCTCGGCTTCTACTGCGTCGACAACCTGCCGGTCGATCTGATCCCGACGTTCAGCGAATTGCATCGCCACGGTGACACCGAAATCAAGCGCGCCGCGCTGCTGGTGGACGTTCGCGAGGGCGCGCAGATCGAGCAATTGCCTCGAATCGTGCGCGAACTTCGCCGCGAAGAATCCGTCTCGCTGGTGTTTGTCGAAGCTTCGGAAGTGGCGCTGCTGCGGCGCTTCAGCGAAACGCGCCGGCCGCACCCTCTCGGCAAAGCTTCGCCGATCCGCGAAACGCTCAAGCGCGAGCGCGAATTGCTGGCGCCCATCCGCAAGATGGCGGACATCATCATCGACAGCACGAAATTCAACGTGCACGAGCTGCGCCATTCCATCTCCAAGCGCTTTTTGAGTTCGGACAAATCGCCCCTGATGCTCGCGGTGGTCAGCTTCGGATATCGCTACGGTGTGCCGGCCGACGCGGATTTGGTTTTCGATGTGCGCTTTCTGCCGAATCCGCATTTCATTCCGCGGCTGCGCAAATATTCAGGATTGGATGCGCGCGTCGCGCGATACATCCGCTCATTTCCAGAGACCGGTCAGTTTCTAAAGCGCATCGAAAGTTTGCTGAACTACTTGATTCCCCTCTACGTTCGCGAGGGGAAAAGTTATCTGACGATCGCCTTCGGCTGCACCGGCGGACGGCACCGCTCGGTGACGCTGGCAGCCGCCGTGCGCGCGGCGCTCGAACGGCGCGGCTATACAGCCAAAACCGTGCATCGCGACATCGATAAGTGAGGACCCAGGCAGCTTGACATTCGCGCGCACGATTCGTAGCGTAGCTGTTCTTCCCGCAGAAATTCGGAGCGTACACAGCGCATGGCGCTAAAGCGATTCTTCGACGGCGAGTCTCGGCGCTTGCTGCGCTACGTCTGGCCGTATCGCTTTCGACTCCTGGCGGGCATCGCGGCGCTGGCATTCGTGGGCCTCGGCGAAGGGCTGATCGCCCTGATGTTTCAGCCGCTGGTGGGCAACGTACTAACCCCGTCCAATGCGGATACGAAGCTGACGCTCCTGCAAAAGGTGCCGATCATCAACCGCCCGTTCCTGTTGAACTCCTTTTTCCCGAAAGGGTCCCATCACGTCTGGGCTATGTTCGCGATCTCTCTGATCGTGCTGTTCTTCGGCAAGTCCCTAGCGCAATACTTCGGCAATATCACGGTGGGATATGTCGGACTCGCGGGCGTCACCGATCTGCGCAACGACATTTACGCCAAGTTGATCCGCCAGCCCGTCGGTTTTTTTCAAGAGCACACGGTCGGGCGCCTGCTTTCGGCCATCATCAACGATATCGAACGCGTGCGCACCACGCTGTCAGACAGCATCGCCGGATTTTTCCAATATCTCTTCACGCTCTTCTTCCTAGTGGCCGTGCTTCTGCTTCTCAGCTGGAAGATGACCATCGGCGTAATGATATTCGTTCCCTTGGTGGTCTGGCCGGTCACCGCGTTTGGCCGTCGCATTCGCCGCGCGGTCGCTCGCGTACAAGGCGGCTTCGGTGAATTGACGCAGATCGTACAAGAGACGGTCGCGGGCAATCGCGTGGTGAAGGCGTTTGGCATGGAAGGATTCGAGGTCGCAAAATTCCGCGATGCTGCGCGCCGGTTGCTTCGCGAAAACATGGACTGGATCCGCAACACGTCCAGGACTTCGCCGGCCATGGACGTCTTAGCCGCCTTCGCCGTCAGTTTGGCCGTGGCGTTCGCGCGCACTCAGATCAAGGCCGGCGCACTCACCACTCCCGCATTTTTTGCGTTCGCCTACGCCATGTTCCGGGCCTACGAGCCCGTCAAGGGCCTTGGCTCGGTGTATCAACATCTTCAGGAGGCGCACGGCGCGACCGGGCAAGTTTTCGCGTTTCTGGATCTGCAGGAAGAGTTGCCCGACCAGCCAGGCGCCAAGGTCCTGCCGCCGTTCTCGAATGAGGTCGAATTCGATAGCGTGAGCTTCACGTACGACGGGAACCGCTCGGCGGTCTTGTGCGGCATCAATTTGAAGGCGCAGTGCGGCGAAGTGCTGGCGATTGTCGGATCGAGCGGCGCGGGGAAAACCACGCTGGTGAATTTGCTTCCGCGCTTTTACACTCCGACGTCCGGGTCGCTACGTATCGACGGCGTGGATGTGCGCGACGTCACGCTGCGGTCGTTGCGCGATCAGATGGCCATCGTCACGCAAGAAACGATTCTGTTCAACGACACCGTGTGGAACAACATATGCTATGGCCAACCGGGTCTGCCGGAAGAGCGCGTCTTTGACGCCGCGAAAGCTGCCTTGGCGCATGAATTCATCCTCGCACTGCCCAAGGGCTATCAAACTGTGATTGGCGATTTGGGCCGAAGCCTTTCTGGTGGCCAAAGGCAACGATTGGCAATCGCGCGGGCGGTGCTGAAGAATTGCCCGATACTGATCCTGGACGAAGCGACCTCCGAACTCGATACCGAATCCGAGCAACTGGTGCAGCGCGCGCTGGCAAACCTGATGATTGGGCGCACATCGTTCGTGATCGCGCACAGGTTGTCTACGATTCGCCGCGCCGATAAGATTGTGGTGCTCGAAGACGGCGTGATTAGCGAAACCGGGACGCATCAGCAATTGCTGACCGCCGGCGGCACGTATGCACGGTTGTACGAATTGCAATTCGCCGACGACGATGACGCAACTGCGCCTCCGAGCCCTTTGCCCTCATGAACGCGATACCCACTGGCGTTAAATCAAACGAGCAGTCAAATGCGCATGCCGGCGTGCGCTCGATGACGGGATTCGCGCAGGCGCGCGTGGAAGAAAATGGTTTGCGGCTGCGCATCAGCATTCGCAGCGTGAATCATCGTTTTCTCGACGTGCGCGTGCATCTGCCCGAGGGCCTGGATGCTATCGAGCCGCGAATCCGCGAGATGCTGCGCGAACGAATGCGCCGCGGCCACGTGGACGTCACGCTGCACTTGGAGCCGATCGCGCAGAACGCCGCACGTGTGAACACGGAACTCGCCGAGGCGTATCTGAAAGCCGCCGAAGAGCTGCGCCGCAAATTCGGCCTGACGACCGAGCCGGACTTGCTCGGACTATTTCGCCTGCCGGGAGTTGTCGCGGCATCGGCGGAAATCGCCGGGGCTGCCGAAGAAAAGCAGAACGAAGAAAATCTCGGGCGTGCCGTGGAAAGTTGTCTCGCACAAACTTTGAAGCAGCTCGAGCAGATGCGCGCCGCGGAAGGTGCGGCGTTGGTGCGGCAAATGCAAACTCTGCTGGGCCAGATCGCCGAGCGCACGGCGCGCGTGGAAGAAATCGCGGTCCGCAGCCGCCCCGCCATCGCTAAGCACCTGGCCGCGCGCCTGGCGGAGTTGCTCGGCGAAGCGCAGATCGATCCCGCGCGGCTGGCGCAGGAAGCGGCGCTGCTCGTGGAGCGCGGTGACACCAGCGAGGAACTGGCGCGCCTGCGCAGCCACCTCGATCAGTTCGGCGCGCTTCTCGCCGCGGGCGGCGAGCTCGGCAAAAAATTGGATTTTCTGCTGCAAGAAATGCAGCGCGAAGCCAATACCCTGCTCTCGAAAACTCCCGGCGTCGAGCGCGATGGTTTCGAGATCACCGAACTGGGTCTGGAGATCAAATCCGATATCGAAAAATTGCGCGAACAGGTGCAGAACGTCGAGTGACGCCCGAGAATCCGAATCCGCTTGTCTTTATCGTGTCGGGACCTTCTGGCTCGGGGAAATCCACGCTCGTCTCCAAGCTGCGCGCGTTGCCCGGCACGCTGTTTTCCGTCTCGTACACCACGAGGCCTCCGCGCGCGCAAGAAGGGCCCGGAAAATGGTATGATTTCGTTTCCGAACAAGAATTCGAGCGCATGGTTCGCCAGGGCGAATTCCTGGAGTGCGCCCAAGTGTTCGGCCGCCACTGGTACGGCACGCCGCGCAAATGGCTGGACAAAGCGCGCGAAGAGCAGCTGGACCTGGTGCTGGAAATCGATGTGCAAGGCGCGGCCCAGGTGAAACAGAAGATTCCCGAGGCCGTCGCGATTTTCGTGCTGCCGCCTTCGCGGGAAGAACTCGAGCGCCGCTTGCGGGCACGCGGCCAGGATTCGGACGATTCGATTGCGAGGCGCCTGGAGCGGGCGCGGAAAGAGATTGATCGCTATCGCGAGTACGATTACTTGATTGTCAACGACGATCTGGAGCGCGCCGACAACACGATTCTGGCGATCGCGCTGGCCGAACGCGCCGCGCGCCGCGTGATGCATCAACGCGCGCAAGCGATTCTTGATTCTTTTGGAGGGTAATTGGAATGACGGTACAAAGTGAAGCCCCGGAATGCATGTTCGCCTTCGTCGTGATCGCCGCGCGCCGCGCACGGCAATTGATGGCCGGCGCACCGCCGATGGTAGCGCCCCGATCGCACAAGCCCACGCGCATCGCAGTCGAGGAACTCGAAAGCGGCGTACTGGAATACCAATTGCCTGAAGAGCCGGTGATTGAAGAAAAAGACGGGAAGCGCAAGAAGGACTAGCCGAGGCTTCGCGATGCGCATTGCTCTTGGAGTTTGCGGCGGCGTGGCTGCGTACAAAGCGGCCGAGCTCGCGAGGCGCCTGCAGCAGGAGGGCTTCGAGGTCGAAGTGATTATGACTTCGAGCGCCCAGGAATTCATTACGCCGCTTACCTTCGCCGCGATCACCGGACAAAAAGTGATCACCGGGATGTTCGGGCAGGGGCCGGCGACGAGTAACGTCGAAAGCGCCATCGAGCACATCGCCGTGGCGCAGAGAATCGATGCATTGGTCGTAGCGCCCGCCACCGCGAACACAATTGCCAAGATGGCGCGCGGGCAGGCCGACGATTTCCTCACCACACTTTATCTTGCAACCACCGCGCCAGTGATTGTGGCTCCGGCGATGAACGTGAATATGTGGGAGCACGCGGCGACGCAGGAAAACGTTGCGATGCTGCGCGCGCGCGGCGTTCACGTCGTCGATCCCGAAGAAGGCTACCTCGCTTGCGGCATGACCGGCGCGGGGCGCTTGGCCGCCACGGAAGCAATTGTCGAAACTGTGCGCGCGGCTCTCGGATTGCGCCACGATCTCGCCGGCGAATCCATCGTTGTTACCGCCGGGCCCACGCGCGAAGACATCGATCCTGTGCGCTACCTCACCAATCGCTCCTCGGGCAAGATGGGCTACGCTCTGGCTCTGGCCGCAGCGCGGCGCGGCGCGCACGTCAAGCTGATTAGCGGGCCGGTCGAGATTGCGCCGCCGCAGGGCGTCGAGCGCATTCTGGTGCGCAGCGCGGAACAAATGCATCGCGCCGTGCTTGAGCACTTGGCGGGCGCAACCGTTGTGATCATGGCCGCGGCCGTGGCGGATTACCGGCCTGTTGCCCCGGCAACGAAAAAAATAAAGCGCCGGCCTGGGCCGATGACGCTCGAACTGGAATCCACTCCGGACATTTTGGCCGACGTGGCCCGCGAAAAGGGGGCCGCGCGCGAAACAAATGGCGCGCGCGAAAAAACCGATCGCATCCTCGTCGGCTTTGCCGCGGAAACCGAAGACGTCGCCACGCACGCTCGCGCGAAGCTTTCCGCCAAGCACGCCGACCTGATTGTGGCCAACGACGTCACCGCGCCCGGCTCCGGCTTCGACCACGATACGAACATCGTCGCGCTGTATCCCGCGGACGGCGCCGAAATTCACTTGCCACGCATGAGCAAACTCGACGTGGCCGGCCGCATTCTCGATCAAGTGCTCGATCTGCGCCGTGCGCGGCATGCCGCGGCGGACTTGCCGAGCGCGCATGCGGCGCCGGCCTCGCACGCCCGGCACTGAGCGAAGATGGATTCCCCTCCGCCCAACGATCCGCGGCAAAAACTTACAGCGTGGCTTCAGTATTACAGCGACCTGCGGCTCGGCCCGTTCTACAAAGACCGCCGGTCGGCTCACGACGCACCGATCGTTTCGCCAACCATGCAGGCTGCGCCACGGCAGAAACCGCCTGCCTCTGTGCCTCGCGAAGGTGCGGCGGCCGCCGCGGCGAAAACTCCCGCGGCCTCACGGGTTTCTGCCCCTGAGGTTCGTCAGGCTGCTCCGCTCCCCGTGATGCAGGCACCTTCGCTGTTCGACGCTTCCGAGCGAATTGCAGGCGACACACTCGAACGGATTCGCGAGGACCTTGGCGACTGCACGCGCTGCCGGCTGCACAAAGCGCGCAACAACATCGTCTACGGCGTCGGCAATGCGAAGGCTTCGCTCGTATTCGTCGGCGAAGGACCGGGCCACGACGAAGACGTTCAGGGAATTCCGTTCGTCGGCCGCGCCGGAAAATTGCTGACGCAAATGATCGAAGCCATGGGCTTGCGCCGCGACGACGTGTACATCGCCAACGTCGTCAAATGCCGCCCGCCCGAGAATCGCACGCCGGAAAAAGATGAAGTCGCGACGTGCTCGCCGTATTTGCTGCGGCAACTTGACGCCATTGGCCCGAAAGTGATCGTGTGCCTCGGCAACGTCGCCTCCCAATCTCTGCTCGGCACAACGAAATCCATTTCAAGTTATCGCGGCCAGTGGTTTGATTATCGTGGCACGCGCCTGATCGCCACGTATCATCCCGCCTATCTGCTGCGCAATCCCGCCGCCAAAAGCGACGTCTGGCTCGACTTGAAAAAAGTGATGGTCGAGCTTGGCCTCCCTCTAAATCGCTCCCGCCGCGCCGACTAAGTGCCGGGCGCGGGGAACTTTTCCCGATCAGCCTCCTACTCGACGCGGAATGCTGCTCCGAAAACCGGGTAGCGGATGCCGCGAGGTTGACAATTTCCAGCGGGGGTATACCACCCCCGGTACGTTTTGCGTAAGAGTGGCAAACGCAGGGCTTACAAGAAAAGAGTGCGCATGAGTGTGAAAATAAAAGCGTTGATGTCGCGTTTTTTCAATCAGTTGCGCCCTCCTTTGCATTCGATTGAAAACACGCGCCTTGAAGGCACAGTTTCGCACGGAAGAGTGCGACGAAAACGGCCAATCATTGCGCGGGCAAACGAACTGGGTGCGGCGGGTCGTCGACAGGATCGGCGCCAGCGATGTGCGCTTGCAATTCACGGACGCAACATAGCACATCGATAGCTTTCATGTCAATATACTATAGAGTATTCGAATGGAGTATCTGTGGAAATTCATTCGAATGGCGTGCGGCAAAGCGTGCGAAACTGCAAGGCGAAGCGCCCCGTCCTCGGGTTTACGGGGGCGATCGGTCAGAAGATTGACGCGGATGCAATTATGGGGGACGGGGTACCCAACGTGCGAACCATTTGCCCGGTCGCTACGTCCCATATTTTGATCGTTTTGTCGTAGCTTCCCGAAGCAAGCGTGCGTCCATCCGGGCTGAAGGCGAGAGCGTAGACGTGCTGGGTGTGGCCCCTGAGAATACGGATTTCCTGCCCGGTGGCGATATCCCAAATTGCTATTCGGCTGTTGATTCCCGATGCGAGAGTTCGTCCGTCTGGACTGAAGGCAATCGAACAGACCGCACCGGCGTCGTTAGGCAGCGTGGAGAGTTTGTGTCCAGTCGCGACGTCCCATAGCTGGACATCGCCGCGACCGCTTCCGGTGGCAATCGTATGCCCGTCAGGACTGAACGCAAAGGACATGCGAACGATGGTGTCGGCGCCTCCGATGGAGAACGTGCGGAGCTCCCCGCCGGTCGCGGCGTCCCACTGGGTGACTGAACCGCCCCTCGTTACGGCCGCCATCGTGTGGCCGTCCCCGCCAAAGGCAACGGCGATCACCACCCCAGCCTGGGCAAATACGGAGCGGATATACTGCCCGGTCGCGGCGTCCCAAAGCTTGATGCTGCCGTCCGGCGGATAGTCATCCGCAGTGACGAACACGCTTCCGTCTGGGCTGAAGGCAACTGCATCGACGCCGTCGAGGCCGCTGCCTCCGGGGGCCACTGCGGGGCGGCCACGGCCGGTCGCGACGTCCCAAAGTCTGGCCGTGTCGTTGATCGCATCGTTAATGGTACCGCTCCCTGATGCCGAGGCGAGCATTCTCCCGTCAGGACTGAATGCGACGGATTTCACTGGGGATTTGAGGCCAGATAGTGTGCGCAGCTCCTGCCCCGTGGCAACATCCCACAATTTGACCGCGCCGCCCCCGCATCCCGAGGCCAGCATTCGACCGTCGGGGCTAAAGGCAACGGAGGTTACCAGGCCACCAGAAAGGACCTCCGTGCGGAGCGCCGATCCAGCAAGGCGTTTCCAATGCGCAGGCGTCCCGCCCCAACATCCGCGGGCGATCGCGATATCTTCGGCACTGAACGCGGTCGAATTCGCCGCATCAGCTTGGCTTGACCGCGCAATGGGAACAACTGTCTGCGCACTGAGCGTGAGCCACGCCGCCAGGGCAACTGTGACGAAGAGCGCAGGAACCAGAATGTTCCGCATCTTGACCTCCGACGCAGGCTGAGATTCGCGCAGTGATATGCGGCGCTGATTCGTGTGTCAAACGCTGCGAGGCGCCGCATACATATCGACACATATGATGCGCAATCTTTGGGGCGAGTGGCTCCACATTTGCTCTCCGCTTCGCCGCGACTGCGATCAACGCGACATTTGACGCGAGGGGAGAGACGCGAGCCAGGTGAGGACAGCAGTTTCTAGCGCGATGCGATGATCGGAATAGCCGTGATCAGTGGGCATATGGATCGCGGCGACGTTTACGGCGCCGGATTTCTTGAGTGCGCCAAGGAATGCGTTGTTTGTGGGGGCGAGGCCATCGTCAGAGGTGACGACGAGGATCGGGCGCGCGGCGCGCTTGGGCGCGAAATCGACAAAATTCCAATGAGTCTGATTCGCGATGACTTCGCGCGCGAGACCTTCCGGAGTGCAGCCGGCGAGCGGCGCCATCCCGGAATCCGCGAGCGCTGCGGCAACCGCGTCCACGGTGGCTGCGTGTCCGTCGCCGAGCGGCCAAGAGTCCGCGGCGCCAAGATTCGCGGCGGAAATCATCCCGACGGCTTCAATGCTCGGATCTTCGGCACCAACAAAACTCGCCATGAAACCGCCCATGCTGTGACCGATCAAAACGATGTGCGCAGAATCGGCGCGGAGTTTTCTTGCATTCGCTGGATCGCGCAGATACGCAACGGCCGCCTCTGTGTCCTCAATGCAGTGCGTGAAAGAAAAACTGCCCGGCGAGCCCCACGAGCCGCGATAATCGAAGTACAAAACGTCCCACCCGGCGCGGCGAATGGCCTGCGCCAGATCGAGATTCTTCTCATTGCCCGGATAGCCGTGCAGCAGGACGGCGACGGGATGTGGTCCCACTCCTGAAGCGATATAGACAATCGCGTTGAGCAGCGCGCCGTGGCTTGGCAACTGCATCGCTTCCATCGCGGCGGGGTTGGCCTTGTCGGGAGCAGGGTCGCTCGTGACGGCAGCTGGAATTTCCTGGCCGCAAGTGCGCGAAGGCAGAGCCATCGCCAGGATGGTGAGCAGAAGGCTTGCGCAAAACGCAAAGGTTAGTCGTCGCATCGCGCGATTGTTCGGGGCGCGATGAGCAAAGTCAAATGGAATTGGAGCGGCGGGGCAGGGCGGCGAGTGCACGGCCGCGTTGGGGCAATGCCTGAGGATCGAGATTAGCGGTGCTTTGCCGCGCGCGCGGAGCGAAAAATCGATACCGACCGGGGCTCGCTGGGCTTCGCGGCGCAAGATGGGAATGCTTCCGCGAGGAACTCGGGAAAGCGCTCCCGAATAAAACTTTCCATGTCCTTGGATTCGGCAACCAATTCGCGAATTTTCTGGCTGCGGACAGAGGATTCCATTGCGTTGTACGATTTGCGCAGTTCAGCCACAAAGTAGTCCAGCGACACGTTACCTCCGCAAAGAAGGACCTGATGGTCACGCTTGGAAGCGAACCCACCTGCCGCGGCAGGGAGGCCCAAAGTGCACAGCTGTGCTGATGGTACATGGGCACGACCAAAATGGAGCCGCCTTTCGGGCCGGACGTGTTCTAGGAGTGATGCCCTGCTGTCGACTCGGCCGGGACAGTGTCCGGCCGGCAGTACGCGAGATGCGGGGGGCGAAAAGAGCAAAGCTGAAAGGCGAACTGCGCAGCCGCTAGCGTCCGCCGCGAAACCTTACGCCTGGTCCGATTGCCACGACAAAAATGGCGACAACGGCCGCGGCGGTCAAAATCCACGCAAGACTTCGCGTCACCTTTGTGGGCGATGCCGGGCTCGCCTTCGGGCCGGGCACGACGAACACGAGTATGGGCAAGAGCAAGAGTCCGAAATTGCCGAGTGTTGAGCCGATCGCACTGCCCAGAGCCTGCCCCAACGGCACAACGGAACTGAGAGCGCCCGCGGCACATGCGATTGCCGCTGCCGCAAAATACGGAATCAGGACGATGCGCCACGCGCGGGCGCTGCCATCCGAGCCAACGACGACGCGCAGCTCGATCGCCGTTATCCATAGAGACAGAACATAAAACAGCGAGCCGACGGCGATCGATGCCAGCCACCAATGCCGCGCCAGTGCAAATCCGCGCAGGGCGTTGGCCCAATCGCCCGACTTCGTAATGGTCGACTGCACCATATAGCCCCAACCGCTGAGCAGGCTATAAGCCATGGTAAGCCATAGGAAATAGCGTGCGTGGGACGAGAGGCCACGCAGCCATCGAAGAGCGAGCCACAGCAGAACACCCGTGGCGATATTCGCGAGTATGCCCGCCGCGGAAATCATCGGCTGCCAACCGCCGAAACATTGAAAGTGCATCGTCGAAAAGCTGCCCGGCCGGCCGCCGGTCGCGATGCACACGCCGCCGTGGCCGGCGAGTTCGTGAAGCAGGTCACAGGAAATGTAAGCCACAACACCGATCGCGGCGAGGGTTACCACGTCGTCGTTCGGGCTGGTGCCGGTCATAATTGTTAACCGGAGCTTCCGTGTTGAGATGCCCTTCGCGCGAGACTCTAGTCCTCTTGCGCGGTGGGGTCAATGTGTGTCGGCCAGTGAGATTTTTCCCCTGCCGCAGCACATTCGGAATGACCGACGCGGAACTTTGTCCGCAATGTGGGAAGCTATCCGCAGCGGGCGAGGCAATTGAGAATCGCGAAAAACACGAAGGGGGACCGAAAATTCGGTCCCCCTTTGGTTACGGCGTTGCGCTTACAGTGAAACGACGCGATCAGAACAGTGGAGTCGGGCCGGGACGCTCGAGCAGCGATTCACCTGCGACGGTAATCGAAGTGGTGCCAGTCGGGGTGGAGAAAACCCAGCCCTTCACGGAAATATAATCGTTGACGTAGAGGCCGGAAATATTTTCCGGAGTGAATCCTGAATAAGCGGTCGCGGAGGTCGTCTGCACCGTGATAATGACAGGCTCCCACGGCGGCGCCGAGGTGGCGTTGGCAGCGGGAGGAACAAAGAATATGGGCAACGTGGCAAGCGCGAAGCTCAGCTGGCCTGCGTTGATCCCCGCTATCGTGCCGGTGATCTGGCTCGGCTCGAGCGTTATGCTATTTGCCGAAAAACCGATAGCAGCGGGTCCGGCGAAGGGCGTAGCGCCGCCGGAACCGCCCGTGGTCGTGATCGATCCATTGACGACGACGGAGACGAGCTGGCCAACCGCCAAACTCGAAGCGGAAGTGAATGTGAGGCCGCTCGGCAGCGTAAAGCCATCGGAATCGATGGCGTAGGTCACGCCCGTCGAAGGCACCGTAACAGTGACCATTCCGCCGAACGGAAGCACGTTGGGAGTGGGCGTGGGCGGCCCGTTCTGAACGATCAAGTTGAGAATTGTGTTCGTTCCCGAAGTCGTGAGGCGAACGATGTTGCCTTCGACGACGGTTTGGGTGGCGGGCTGCACATAATCGACCGCGACGGCGAGCAGAGTGCCGCCGGGCTCGAGGCTCACCTCAACTTTGACGATTTGGTTCATCGCCACGCACGTGAAATTGTCCGCCGGGCAAACGGAGCTGGAATAGCTATATGTGGTGCTGCTGTTAACGCCGATTGTAAACGAACGGCCATCGCCGGTCTGGAGCGTGAAACCGCTGGACGTCACGCCGCCAACCGTGCCGATCAAATGGCCGAGTGCGGAGATGGGTGCGCCAGCCGAAGGCGTGGGCAACTGCGAAATCGTGACGCCGTCGGTTGCGGCGAGATTCACGGTGAGATCCGGCTGGATAATCGTGTCCAGATGGATGTCGAGCTTAAAAGCCAGCGGAGAATTCGCCGACAAGGTCACGGGGAAAGGATTCGTATTGAATGTGAGCGTCGACGGGGACGCCGGTGGCGTGAGATGAC
Source organism: Candidatus Acidiferrales bacterium (assembly GCA_050014395.1). Taxonomy (GTDB): domain Bacteria; phylum Acidobacteriota; class Terriglobia; order Acidiferrales; family UBA7541; genus DASPOJ01. The sequence goes on from JBEKDK010000016.1 coordinate 49,508, forward strand.
AGATGGTGTTGTTCGCGCAGGCGTTGGCGCCGCTGCCGATCGTGGAACCCGAGGCGTTGAAGATCGTGAGCTGCGGATTCGCGGCGAACGTCACGCTCAAACTGGTGTAGGTGCCCGCCGGCACATTCGCGCTGCCAAGAAAAGCCGAGTCAGTTTGGAGTTGCGCTACGTTTACGGGGATCGGATTCGTGGCGCTGCTCACAAGCGAAACGCTGGCGCCACCGGAAGACGTGAGGGACGCGGAGCTGATGCCCAGCTGGAAGAAAAGCACCGTCACGCCAGCGGGCGGCGTGTCGGTGACCGTCATGCTGACCGGGACATCGGCTTGGTTCGTGACGATTCCAGCGCCGCCCGACATTGAGGATCCGCCGCCGCACCCGGAAATGAAAACGGAAAATACTGCGATGATGAAAAACGCTGCTGCTCTGCGCATCTTTGCTCTCCTCGTCGCGGCTGGGATTCGAAATCGCAGGGCGCAACCCGCGCGATCCTTGGCCTTCCGTAGCCGAAAGTTGGTTACGGGGGAGGGCCGTAATCTAATGAATGGATGCTCTGGCTCCGGCCAGGGTTGTTCTTTTTAGCCGCCGACTGGCTTCGACATCGTTTTGCCGTGCGCCGCTGGGGAATCGCGCGTTCGAGAGGGGACGAGCAATCGTTCGGAACGCTTCGACTTCGGAAGCGGGCCTAAATCAAGACAAAGCTAGAACTTGCGCGGGCGATTGTCAATCGCGGCGGCGTGGAGTGTCCCGATCTGGACAAGCTGATAAACTGTTGCGCGATGGCCTTGATGTCCTGTGAAGTCGCTCTCCCTGTGCCGCTGCGCTCGACGTTCACGTATCTGGTGCCCGAGGCACTGGCGGAGCGCGCTGTGGTCGGTGCGCGCGTGCTGGTTCCCTTTCGCAATCGAGCGCTGGTCGGCGTGATTGTGGATGTGGCGCGGCGCGCGCCGGAAGGCAAACCCCTCAAGGAATTACACGATGTTCTCGATCTCACGCCGGCGTTGCCGCCGCGCGTGGTGGAGCTGGGCCGCTGGGTGGCGAATTACTATTTGGCGCCGGAAGGCGAGGTGTTTCGCGGAATGCTGCCGCCGCAAATCGATCTGCGCGCCGACCGCGAACTGCACGTGACGCCGGCGGGGACCGAGCGCTTGCACCTACTGGCCGCGCACGGGAATCGCAGCGAATCGGAAGTGAACGAATTGGCGCTGCTGCGCTTGGCCGAAATCGAAGGCAAGCCGGTGCGCGCCGATCGCATCGCGCAGCTGCCGGGCGGCACACGCGCGGCGGAAAGTTTGCTGCGGCGCGGAATGCTGGAAGCGCGTGAAGTCGCGCGGCGGCGCAAACCGCGCACGCAGCGAATTATTTCTTGGGTCGGCGCGCCACCCGCGGCCGGTGCCGGAGCAGGCGCCGCGGCCGAAACAGATGCTCAAGGCAAATCGCCGAGCGCAGCGCGCGCGGACGACATCGCGCGCCGGCTGCAACTGGTGCTCAGCGAACAGACGGGGCCGCTGCCGCTGGCGCAATTGCTGCGGCGCACGGGCGTTTCGCGCGCGGCGGTAGAGCGGTTGGTTCGCAGCGGCACGCTCGCAAGCTGGGAAGAGCCGCTACCTTCGGCCGCCGCGTTTGAACTCGAATGCGATGAAGCGCCGCCGTCGCATGTCTTGAATGCGGATCAGGTCGCGGTGCTGGGAGAAATTCGCGGCTGGATCGAATCACGCGCTTTCACTGTCGGCCTGCTGCACGGAGTGACCGGCAGCGGCAAGACCGAAGTTTATCTGGGCGCGGTGGAAGCGGCGCTGGCGCAGGGCCGCACGGCGCTCGTGCTGGTGCCGGAAATCGCGCTGACGCTTTGGATGGGGCGCGTGTGCCGCGCGCGATTCGGCTCCGTGGTCGCGGTGCTGCACAGCGGGCTCGCGGACGTGGAGCGCGTGCGCGAATGGTGGCGCGTGCGTAATGGCGAAGTGCGCGTGGTGGTGGGGACGCGCTCGGCAGTTTTTGCGCCACTCGAAAATCTCGGCGTCGTGATCGTGGATGAGGAGCAAGAGCCGAGCTACAAGCAGGAAGAAACGCCGCGATATCACGGGCGCGACGTCGCCGTGGTGCGCGCGAAGATGGAATCGGCGGTGGCGCTGCTGGGCTCGGCCACGCCATCGATGGAAACGTTTCATCACGCGCAGAGAGGACGCTATCGGCTCTTGCAACTTGGATCGCGCGTCCAGAATCGTCCGATGGCCGCCGTGCAAATCGTGGATTTGCGCGACGACTTCCGCGAGACACACAACGCGGAGCCGGTCTCCGGCGCGCTGCAAAGCGCGATCGCGCAGCGACTGGAAGAAGGCACGCAAACGGTGCTGCTGGTCAACCGGCGCGGATATTCGTGGTACGCGCTGTGCCGGAGCTGCGGCGCGTCGATCGAATGCCAGCATTGCAGCATCGCGCTAACGTTTCACAAAGCGCGCGGGCGGCTGGAGTGCCACTACTGCGGATTTTCGCGCGCGGTACCGAAAGTGTGCCCGAAATGCGGCTCGAAACATCTCTATTTTGTGGGCGCGGGCGCGGAGCAGCTCGAAGAACGATTGAACACACTTTTTCCCAAGGCGCGCATCGGACGGCTGGACCGCGATACGGCGCGGCAACCGCGGGTTTGGCAGCAATTGCTAGGAGCGTTCGCCGATGGGCGCATCGACGTGTTGGTGGGAACGCAAATGGTGGCCAAGGGCCACGACTTCCATCGTGTCACGTTAGTCGGTGTGATTTCGGCCGATGCGCAACTGGGCTTGCCCGATTTTCGCGCCGCCGAAAGAACGTTTGAGTTGCTGACGCAGGTCGCAGGGCGCGCGGGGCGCGGCGAATTGCCGGGGCAGGTGCTGGTGGAGACGTATCATCCGGAGCATTACGCGATCGCGCTCGCCGCGCGGCAGGACTATTTTTCGTTTTACGAAAAGGAGCTGCAGTATCGCCGCATGATGCACTATCCGCCGTTCGCGGCGCTGGCGAGCGTGCTGGTGCGCGACGCGCGTCTGGAAAACGCGGTGAAATGGTCGCGCGAAATCGAGCGATATTTCGCCGGCGCGGCTGCGGGCGGCGTGCGCGTGCTGGGACCCGCGCCGGCGCCGCTGGCGCGCTTGCGCAAGGAATATCGATTTCAATTCTTGCTGAAATCGCCTCGGCGGACGGAGTTGGGGCGCTTGCTGCGCGGCGCGCTCGATCACTGTTCGCGCAAGGAAATTCCCCAGAAGGCCGTGCTCGTGGATGTGGATCCGCTCAGTTTGATGTGAAGGCGCGAACGAGATTTAGTTGGTGACGACAATCGGCGCGGGCAGAAAACATAAGACGAACATCGCGAGCGCAACGATCGACCACGCCATGCGGCGGGCGCCGAGCGGCTGCCAGGGATTGATTAGCGGCGGATGGCGGAACCTCAGCGCGAGCAACAGCACGGCCCACGCCAGCCATCCCCACCAAAACCAAATCGCGAGCGGTACCAGTGCCAGCGCCACGGCCAGCGAGATGCGCGCGTGCCGCCGCGCATCCAGCGAGTAGAGAATGTGCCCGCCATCGAGTTGGCCCGCGGGAATTAAATTGAGCGACGTCGCGAACAATCCTACCCACGCGGCGCGCGCGATGGGATGAAGCAGGACGTCTCCCGACTTCACGCCCGGCTTCAGCCACGCCAACAAGAATCGTAGCGCCAGTGGATCGCCGAAATGGATCGCGGCGCTGGACGCGACGCCGGGAATTACTTTGGAATGCGCAATGCCGAAGGCCAGCGCCGGAATCGCCAGACAAAACCCGACGAACGGACCAGAGATGCCGACATCGAACAGCGCGCCGCGCGTCGGGATCGGCGAGCGAATGCGAATGAAGGCGCCGAGCGTGCCGATCAAAGTGGGCGCGGGGATGAAGTAGGGATAACTCGCGTCGATGCCGTAAGCGCGGCAGGCAAAAAAATGGCCAAGCTCGTGCGCCAGCAAAATTCCGAGCAGCGTGAACGCAAATGGAATTCCCGGCGCGAGAAGACTGGGGTGCGCGAGAAGTTTCAGATACAGCGAAAAGAATTCGCCGAAGTCGGGACTCTCACCCACGGCGTAGGCGCGCGCAAATTGCACGCCGACGGCGAGCGTCGAAACCAGCGTCAGCAGAAATAGCAGAAGGGCGACTGCGAATTGCTTGTGATGCGGGGCGCGCGGGCCCACTTCCAAGTAAGGTGGTGCGGGCACGGGCGCAGGCGGCGGCCACACGCGGGTCCAAACCTCGACTGGAATTTTGATGTGGTCGTTTTCGTGATTCATGGACTTGCGCGCGAGAATCGGCGGAAGGCTCTGGCTCGAGCCGACTCAAATTTCGCAAACGTTTCGGAGAACGGCAAGCGCGGTCTATACCAGCTCCTGCAATTCCTTGCCGGGCTTGAAGCGCACGGCCTTGCCAGGGGGGATGCTGACTTCCTGGCCGGTACGCGGGTTGCGGCCGATGCCCGTCTTGCGCGGCTTGACGCCGAAGACGCCGAATCTGCGCAGCTCAATTCGCTCGCCGCGGCCCAGGGCTTTTTTCATCGCGTCGAAAACAGTTTCAACGGCTTGTTCGGCCCGCGTGCGGCTCACACCGGTCTTATTGACCACAGCGTTGACGATATCGAGCTTGATCATGGCTCCCTCCGGCTTGGGAAACGGAAGCCTATGCTAGACAGGAGGTTGCGGGTTGTCAAGGCAATGCGGTGGCCAGCGAACTGGACCGCCCCCGGCGCTGGGATCGAACTGCACGGAGCGAATTGCTGTGGTAAGATGCGCTTCCTTCGAAGATGGCGGGCGCGCGGCAAGCCGGGACAATTTCCGGTGGCCACGACGAAGAGAACCACAAAGGCGATAAATTCGCGCACGCCGAAATCAGGAAAGCACACGGGAGGCACGCATGTCGGTCAAGCCCGACCGCTGGATTCGCCGCATGGCGCTTGAGCACAAGATGATCGAGCCGTTCGAGGATCGCCAGGTGCGCGACGGCGTGATCAGTTACGGCGTATCGAGCTATGGCTACGACATCCGCGTGGCCGACGAATTCCGCATTTTCACGAATGTGAACTCGACGATCGTGGACCCGAAGAATTTCGATCCGAAATCTTTCGTGGAGTTTCGCGGCTCCGTTTGCATCATTCCGCCGAATTCGTTCGCGCTGGGACGCTCCGTGGAATATTTTCGCATCCCGCGCAACGTGCTGACGATTTGCGTGGGCAAGTCCACCTACGCGCGCTGCGGAATCATCGTCAATGTCACGCCGTTCGAGCCGGAGTGGGAAGGCTTCGTGACGCTCGAAATCAGCAACACCACTCCCCTGCCCGCCAAAATTTATGCCAACGAAGGCCTGTGCCAGGTGATCTTTTTCGCCTCCGATGAAGAGTGCGAAGTGTCGTACAAAGATAAAAAGGGCAAATACCAATCGCAGCAAGGAATCGTCCTGCCGCGATTGTAGCGCGCGACTTCCCGCGCGTGGCAAGCCACAACGGCCACCGCCCTTATTCGTAACGCAACGCCGCCAACGGATCCATGCACATCGCGCGACGCGCTGGGACGTAGCATGCCAGCATGGCGATCCCCGCAAGAGCCAATGTGCCGACACAGAAGATCAAAAGGTCCGTCGCGCCCACACCGAAGAGCAAACTTGCAAGAAGCTTGGCAAGCGCTAAAGCCGCGGGCAAGCCAATTAGGACTCCAATGCCCGTGAGAATCGCTCCACGCCTGAGGAGCATTGCGAGAACATCGCGCCGCTCGGCGCCGAGGGCCATGCGGATGCCGATTTCGTGCGTCCGCTCAGCGACCGCGTAAGCCATCACTCCGTAAACTCCCAGTGCGGCGAGAAGCAAGGCCATCGCCCCCATCACCGACAGCATCACCGCGACATACGACAACCCGATCACGGAATCGTGAATCACTTTCGCTTCGGTGGCGATGTCGAAAACAGGTTGATCCGGATCGACGCTCGCAATTTGGCTTCGGATGGCAGGGACGAGCGTCATCGGGTCGCCAGCACTGCGCACTACGAAGTACGAATACGACCGCGGAACCTGCTGATACGGCATGTAAATAGCCGGGCGATCGACGCAAGTAGTCCATACGTACTGCATTTGCCCGACGACTCCCACGATCGTGGCCCAAGGATCATCCGAATCATCGTGACCTTGTTTGATCCGTTGCCCAAGCGGGTCTTCTCCGGGGAAGTAGCGACGCGCAAAATCTTCGCTGATAATCGCGACCGGCGGCGCGCCCTGACCATCCTGGTCGGCGAATTCCCGGCCCGCGCGCAACGAAAGATTCATGGTGCGGAAGAAATCGCGGCCCACGCTTTGTACATAAGCTTCCTGGAATTCTCCCGGTTGTATGGGCTTGCCCTGAATGCTAAAAGCGTGGGATCCGAAACAATCGCAATAAGGGAGTCCGGTCGCTACTGTGGCGGAACGAACCTCCGGAAGCGCTTGGAGGCGCGCCAGGGACTGGTCATAGAATGCCGCGCGCTGCGGCGCGAGTTTGTATTTCGATTCGGGAAGCTGAATGCGTAGTGTCAGCAACGCTTCGGGGCGGAGAGTGCGCTGGACTTGAAAAAGTTCACGCACTCCCTTGGTCATCAAGCCGGCGCCGATCATAAGCACGAGGGAGAGTGCCACTTCCGCGATCACGAATGCGTCGCGCAGGCGATGGCGGGCCCGCCCCGCAGTTGCGCCGCGTCCCCCTTCCTTCAATTGCTCGACGATTCCGGGCATCGAAATTCTGAGCGCCGGCGCAATTCCCGCAAGGATGCCCGCGAACAAGGCAATTCCAAGGGAGAAGAAAAGCGTCCACTTATCGATGTGAATCGTACGCCAGAACGGAAGATATCTTTCGACTTCCGCGGGCATGGCTCCGACTATCAAGTGAAGCTGCCATTGAGCTAGCACCAAACCGAATACACACCCACCAAGACCGAGTAACACGCTTTCCATTAAGAGCAAGCGGACCATTCGCCAGCGGCTAGCCCCCATGGCCATGCGCACGGCAATCTCTTTCCTTCGTGCCGTCGAACGGGCCAGCAACAAATTGGCCACATTCGCGCAAACGATGAGCAGAATAAACATCGCCGCTACCAGAGATATCCGGCTGTACTCCTTGCCAAGGGACCCACCCACGAATTCCGTGACAGGAATCACGCGCACTCCCCAGCCCTTGTCGAACGCCGGATATTCTTGTGCCAGACGCTCCGCGATTGCCGACATTTCCGCCTGCGCCTCCGCCAGCGTCGCGCCAGGCTTGAGACGCGTAACGATGCTTAGGAAATGATCGTCGCGGATGTTTTTCTCTTTTTCGTCCATGGCCATCGGAAGCCAGAGCTGTGCGCCATAAGGCGGAAACCGGAAGTCGTCACCCATTACTCCGACGATTGTGATGGTTCTGCCGTCGAGCTGAATCGTCTTGCCCACTACGCCCGGGTCCCCGCCGAAACTGCTCTTCCACAGCCCGTAACTCAGGACGGCTTCCTGATCTCGTCCAGGCTGGTCTTCTTCACGACGAAACGTGCGCCCGAGAATGGGCTGGACTTCGAGCGTTGGGAAGAAATCCGAGGAGACGCGATATGCCGTGAGTTTTTGCGGGACGCCCGCACCGGTCATGCTGATGTCCGCTCCTGAAAACACGGCCATGGGATCGAAGGAGTGGCTACGCCGGCTCCAATCAAAGAAGTCGGCGGGAGCAACTTGGTTGTGCATGAGCGGAGATTGGCCCGGAAACAAGCTCATGACCATCACGACGCGATCAAGTCCAGGAAATGAAACCGGCCTCCAAAGAAAAACGCTCGCAACACTGAACGTCGCCGTGTTGGCGCCGATGCCGAGCGCGAGCGTAAGTATGGCGGCTGCGGTGAATCCTGGGCTCTTCCGCAGCGTACGCGCGCTGAAGCGCGCGTCCGCTATAAGCGATTCCAACAATGGCAGACCACGATGATCGCGCACCGCCTCCTTGGTCTGCTCCACGCCGCCCAGCGCGATTCTTGCCGCGCGCCGCGCTTCCTCACGTGGCATCCCGCGCTGCACGTTTTCTTCGGCCATCATTTCCAGATGAGCCTGAAGTTCTTCGTCCAGCTCTGCATCCATCTGCCGCTTGGAAAACAGCTCTCGAATTCGCCGGATTATCACCCGTAGCCAGGTCACGATTCATGCCTCCCCGGCGCCTTGCAATAGGCGCGCGATGACGGAGGCCATGCGCTCCCAGCTCTGCGTTTCGACAGCGAGCTGCTTACGTCCCGTTTTCGTCAGCGAATAAAATCGCGCGCGACGATTGTTCGCGGAAACGCCCCAGCTCGATGAAATCCACCCGCGCTGCGCCAGGCGTACGAGCGCCGGGTACAGTGTTCCCTGATTCAATTGAAGCGCAGCGCCGGACACCTGTTCGATGCGCCGCGCGATGCCAAACCCGTGCAGAGGCCCGAGCGCGTCCAGCGTCTTCAGCACTAGAAGGTCGAGCGTTCCTTGCAGAATTTCCGTGCGCGCGTTGGAGGTCATGCGGGCTCTCCTGTAGGAAATCAACAGGAGCATATGCCGCGCCCTGTTGAATGTCAACAGGAAATGCAGCGGCGCTCGCGAGAACCAGGTTTTAGTTTTGGCTGGCGGCAATGCCTACGCTGCGGAAGCCGTCGAGAGGACCGGGTTCGGAGGCCTGCTGAGCGCGTGCGAAATCCGCGGCGTGGCCCCAGCGGCCGGCGAAAACAAAATGCTCGAGCGGATGGCGCTCACGCGGCTTGCGTGCGCCCGCCGCGGAGTCGGCTGCAACATCGGCCGGATAGCCTAGGGCAATCACTGCAACCGGCTCCCAGCCTTCGGGAATGCCGAGTTTCTCGCGGGCGGCGCGCGGATCGAAGCCGCCCATCGGGCCGGCGACCAATCCCAACGCCGTGGCCTGCGTCAAAAGATTCGCGGTGGCCAAGCCAACGTCATGCCAGGCGTGGCGATTCGGCGCGCCGTTGTGCGGATAGGCCGCGCGCGCCACGGTGACGATCAGGACCGGCGCGTTGGCGGCCCAGCGGCGGTTGATGTCCATCAGCGTGCTGGCGATCGCGTCGTGCTGCGCTGATTGCTCTTTCGTGGCCACCACGAACGCCCAGGGCTGCGCGTTGTACGAGGAGGGCGCCCAGCGCGCGGCCTCGAGGACGCTGCGCAGCGTGGCCGGCGCGACGGCGCGCGGCGAGAACGCCCGAGAGCTTTCTCTACGTGCGAGAACATCGTGGATCGGGAGCTCTGCTTCCATCACATTCGGCGTGCTTGGATTGCTATGCGTGGTGTTCATCGTGTTTCTCCTTGCGGCCCGGGCCGCGGCAAAATGCGCCTCGTGCCGTTGTTCGTTATAACGACTATTTGTGCCAAAAAAATCATGCCCCTGCCTTGGAGGAACCGGCCGCCTTCGTGCAGGCCGGCAATTCCCATTTCGCCCTCAGATTCGCGAGAAGCTTTGCCAGTTCCCCCAATTGATCGGCGGGAATCGCCGCGAACTGCCGCTTGTGCAACGCGCACAGTGGCGCATCCAATTCGCTCAAAACTTGCAGGCCCTCGGCGGTGATGCGCGTTTTCACGACGCGGCGATCTTCCTGCTGCCGCTCGCGTGCGATCAGGCCGCGCGTCTCCAGGCGATCGAGCAAGCGCGTGATGTCAGGATCGTGAGTGATCATCCGGCCGCCCACTTCCCCACAGGCCAAGCCGGCTGCGCCCGCGCCGCGCAGGATCCGCAGGACGTTGAACTGCGAATTGGAAAGATCGAACGGTTTCAGAATCTCCTCAGCATCGCGCACGAGCGCTCCGTTCAAACGCAGCAGGTCTAAGAACACTTGCTGTTCCAGCGACGCGGCGTGCGCAGGCGTGGCTGCGCGTGTAGCGGTCGCCTTCCGTGAACCAGTTGCTCGCGAACTCATTGCGCGTGTCATCGAGCAAGATAATATTCGTTGCAACGATTATTGTCAAGAGGAAAGTTACGGCTTCTGCGTGGGCCTCATAAGCACTTCACTTACAAAGCTTTGTGGCGCTTGCGTCACGAGCATGGCCACCGCGTGGGCCACATCGGCTGGCTGAAGCATCTTCGATAGGTCCTTGCCGGAGTGCGGGCCAAAGTCGGTGTGAACCGAGCCTGGACAGACCACGCTGACGCGGATGCCGAAGGCGCGAAGGTCCTCCGCGAGGCAAAAGCTGAACCCTTGCAGACCCCACTTGGAGGCGCAATACACGGCGCCATTGGCGAAGGCGTTCTTGCCGGCAAGCGAGCTGATGTTGATGATGTGACCGCTGCGACGCTCGATCATTCGGGGCGCGACAGCTCGGCAAACCAGGAACACGCCCTTGAGGTTCGTATCCAGGACTCGGTCCCAATCCTCCTCGCTGGCGTTTTGGCCGGGGCCGAAAAGGCCGATGCCAGCGTTATTGACGACGATGTCCAACGGGCCAAGGGTGCGCTCGACTTGCGCCACGAGACGCGTCACGTCGTCACCTTTGCCAACGTCCGCGGGCACGGGCAGCACCGCGATGCCTTCATCGCGCAGAATAGCGGCGGATTCTTCCAGACGCCGGCGATCGCGCGCGCAGATCGCGACCTTCGCTCCCATCGAGCCGAGCCGCCTCGCAACGGCCAGGCCGATGCCGCGACTGCCTCCGGTTACAAGAGCAATTTGTCCTGCGAGAGATGCTTGGCTATCCATTGGAGGCTCCTAGTGATCGAGATCTGAGAATCGAAAGATGTTCGCGAAAATCCATTCGTGCGCGCTGCCCCGCGCGGCGCGCTTGCGTGTCACAAAAGCCAGTGGAACTTTCGCGGCGACCTTGGTGGCCCCACGACACAAAACGACATCTTATCATCTGCGGGGTGTGAGACCGACGCTCGGCAAGACAGGTGCGCCGAGGACACTCCAGCAAGTTGCCGCCGAGGACAAAGCGGCCTTGCACCGGGAGTGCGGATTCCCTATAATTCCGCTTCCCTAATGGGTACGAGGCGCAATCCTGGATTTCGAAGCTTGAAACGGCGGAAGAACGATTCCGCCGCTTAGAGAGTGGGGAGAAAAGATGAAGCGAAATTGGAATCAAGGCGAAGCCGGACTCGCATGCGCGCTGCTGCTCTTGTGCGCGGCGGGCGTCGCCGCAAGACCGGCGCAGACCCAAAGCCAACCGTCAGCGACACCGGCGCAACAAGCGGCGCCGGCTCCCACGCTCGCGGAATACAATGCGGAGCAGGCCGCCGCGACCGACACCGATCCGCAACAGCGCATCAAGGACTTGGACGATTTCGTCGCGAAGTTTCCGAACTCGACGTACATGCCCTACGTCTACAGCGTCTACTACAAAACCTACAACCAACTGAAGAATTATCCCAAGGTGATCGAATACGCCGATCGCGAGGTTGCCCTGGGAAATAAAGTGGACGCCGGAACGCGTTTTCAGGCGCTGTACCTGAGAACGCTGGCGTTCAATTACTCGTTCAGTGAAAAGGATCCGAACGCCAAGGACGAAGCGACGCAAGAGCTGCAGGCGGCGCAGGCGGGATTGGCCGTGCTGGATCAAGTCCCCAAGCCGGCAAATCAGACCGACGATCAGTGGGCGCAAAACAAAAAGGGCCCGACGACGCTGTTCAACTACACGGCGGGCATGGCTTCGATTGCGTTGAAGGATTATCCGTCAGCAGTGACTTTCTTCAAGGCCGCGCTCGCAGCGACGCCGAACGATTCCGCAACGTATTTCCATCTCGGCGTGGCCTATCTGCAGATGAGCCCGCCGCAAAGTTTGGATGGTTTCTGGTCGCTGGCGCGCGCGGTGGCTCTGAAGGGTCCGGGGCAATCGCAGGTGCAGGCGTATCTAACATCGCAGATTCAGAATTATCAAGGGGGGTCTGTCTGCGACAATCTTGTGACCGATCAGGTGAACGAACTGATCACGCTGGCCGGAACGACGACTGATCGCCCGGCGACCTATATGCTCCCCAGCGCAGCGGATCTGACCAAGGCGCAGCAAGATACCACCAACTTCATTCCCTGGCTGAAAGAAGGCGGGGATCACGGCAAGCTTATGTGGCTGGCGACGTGCGGCTCAGTGTTCCCCAATGTCGCGGTCGAGGTGCTGGAAGTTGTGCCGGGTGACGGCGACAACTCAACGCTCAATGTCTATCGGCCGGCCGCGAGCGATCCGGACGCGGCGGAAAAGGAAATGGAAGCGGCGACCGAGCCCAACATGGCAGTGCACGTCGTCGGCCAGCCGGAAGTGCGAAAGTTGCAAAAGGGCGACGGCGTGCGGTTCACGGGCACGCTGAATGGATACACGCAGACTCCTTTTCTGCTTACCTGGGACAATGCCAAGGTCAACGCCGAAGACATTCCCACGGAGAAAGCGGCGCCCGGCGCTCATCATCCCGCGCACAAACCTGCCGCTCCGCCCAGCCATTAGGGCATCGGCAATTTGATTTTTCAGAGCGGCCCGGGATTTTCCGGGCCGCTTCCTTTTTTGCGCGGAAAGAGAAGAGCGGATCTCAGATTTGATGCCGGGAATGTTGGTCAAGCTTATAGAGCCCGATTTTGCGGCTCAGGGTGTTGCGATGAATGCCGAGCAAACGAGCGGCGCGCGATTGATTGCCATTGGAACGATCGAGCGCGCGCTTGATGAAGCGCTTCTCAAATTCATTCACGGCTTCGCCGAACAGAATCCCGCGGTCCACCATTTGGCCGACCAGCGATTCGAGTTGATCTCTCACGTGTGCACGCTCCGCAGGGAAATTCAGGGTCCCGTGTGGTCAAGGTCGTGGCCCGCGAGCAGCCGGTAAGCTTCGCGATACTTATCCCGCGTCCCACGGACCACGTCGGCGGGAAGCTCGGGACCCGGCGGCTGCTTGTTCCAGCCGATGCGTTCGAGATAATCGCGCACGTACTGCTTGTCGAACGAAGGCTGCGGCCGGCCGGGCGCGTAACCTTCGGCAGGCCAGAAGCGCGAAGAATCCGGCGTCAGCGCTTCGTCGATCCAGATCAGTTCACCGCCAGATAAGCCAAACTCAAATTTCGTATCGGCCAGCAAGATTCCGCGCGGGGCGGCGTATTCGGCTGCGCGGCGATAGATCTCGATGCTGATCGTGCGCACGCGCTCGGCCAGTTCACCGCCGATCTGGCACACGACGTCATCGAACGGAATATTCTGATCGTGGCCCTGTGTGGCCTTGGTTGAAGGCGTGAAAAGCGGCTGCGGCAATTTTTCCGATTCGCCCAGGCCGGCGGGCAGCGGAATGCCGCAAACTTTGCCGGTCGCGCGATAGTCCTTCCAGCCGCTGCCGACCAGGTATCCTCGCACAACGCATTCAATCGGAAGGGGCTGCGTCTTGAGGCAGAGCATCGATCGACCGTCGAGTTGATCGCGCTGGCCCGCCAATTCTGGCGGAAGATTCTGGTCCGCCAAAACGTGATTGGGGATCACGTCGGCGAGCCGATCGAACCAAAACCGCGAAAGCTGCGTGAGGACGCGGCCCTTGTCCGGAATCGGCGTCGGCAGAACAACATCGAAGGCTGAGAGCCGATCGGTGGCGACCAGAAGCAGGCGCCCGCCGACTTCATAGATGTCACGCACCTTCCCGCGCGAAAGAAGCTTCGCACCGGCAAGATTCGTTTCCCAGACGACGGCGCTCATAGAAGGAGAAGCCAAAGGCGTTCCGGTTCCTTTTGGAGGCGCCCATTCTAGCGCGAGGCGAGAAGAAGTCAAACCAATCTGCTGTGGAAACCTGTGAGTACCTGTGGATGATTTCTGGCCACGACGATTGGAATTCTCGCCGGCGCGGAGTGCGCGCCGCGATCGAGAGCGCTATGCGGCGTTGGCTGCGGCCGCGGCGACCTGCTGCTGCTCGGCCGGCTCGTCCCACCGAACCGAAACCAGTTTCGAGACGCCGGGCTCCTGCATCGTGACGCCATAGAGCACCGACGCCATCTCCATTGTGCGCCGGTTGTGCGTGACGACGATGAACTGCGTGCCCGCACCCATCTCGTGGATCATTTGCGTGAAGCGGCCGACGTTGGATTCATCGAGCGGCGCATCCACTTCGTCCAGGATGCAGAACGGGCTCGGTTGATAACGAAACACCGCGATCAGCAGCGCGATGGCCGTGAGCGCTTTTTCGCCGCCGGAAAGCAGCAGCACATTCTGCAGACGCTTGCCCGGGGGTTGCGCCGCCACGTCAATTCCCGCTTCGCCGCTGCTATCGGGCTCCGATAGCCGCATCTCGCCTGTGCCGCCGCCGAATAACGTGTGGAACGCGGTGGCGAAGTGCGCGTTGATGGCGTGGAACGCTTCCTCAAATTTCTGCCGGCACACTAGATCGAGTTCGGTGATGGCCTGCTGCGTATCGGTGATGGATTGCAACAGGTCGTCGCGCTCGCGCGAAAGGAACGTGAAGCGCTGCTCACACTCGTTGTATTCGTCGAGCGCCATCATGTTGATCGGGCCCATGGATTCGATGCGCATCTTGAGTTCGTGATACTGCGCATCGGCCGCGCGGAGTTCTTCGCCGGTGAGCGGCGAGGTTTCGGTGGCGATCAAATCTTCGGGCTGGGCGTTCAACTCTTCAAGACACGCCTGGCGCAAATGCTCGCGCTCGGAATCGTTGCGCGCGCGATCGACCTCATGCCGGCCGCGCGCCTCGCGCAATTCGCCGAGAGTTTGGCGCGCCATGCGCAGCGCATCGTCGACTTCGACGCCACGTGCCCGCGCCGCTTCCCATTCGCGCTCGAGTTCGATCTTGCGCTCTTCCAGGCGCGCCTTCTCTTGCCGCAAGGATTCCGCTTGCTCGCGCTGCCCGGCCGTCTGCTGGTCGATCTGCTCGCGCTCGATCGCAATTTCCGCCGCTTGGCGATCGAGCCCGCGGCGCCGCTCTGCCAAATCCTGCTGCTCTTCGGCCAATCGGGCCGCTGTGGCCTCGACATTCGCGCGACGCTCGAGCAATTGCGCGAGGTCCGCACGGTGCGCCGATAATTCCTGTTGCGCGGTGGCCGCGCGCACGCGCAAATCGGAAATTTGCGTGGCCGTCTCCGTGATCTCGCGTTCGGCGGCATCGCGAGCGTCGCTGACCCTGGTACGCTCGGCCGCAGCCGCTTCCGCGCGACGTCGCGCCGCACCGGCCTGGGTGCGCAGGCGGGCCAACTCGCTTTGGCAATCGGACAGTTCCATTCCCAAGCGCGCCAACTCGCCGCGCTGCTGTTCGCGCAAGTGGGTCGCGCCGACCATCGCTTTTTCCGCATCGACATGCTCAGCGGATGCGCGATCGAGTTCCTCGGTCGCGATTCGGATTTCAGCTTCGATGTGATCGACGGCCGCTTGCGCCTCGCTCGCCACACGATCGAGCCGCAGCACCTCGGCGTCCAACTCGCGCAATTCGCGCTTCATCACCAGCGGGCCGGCTTCGGTGGGCCGCCCGCCGCTCACCATGCGGCCCTGGTAGCAGGTGCCGTCGGTCGTGACGAAATGATGCGCGGGATTTTCTTTGGCGAGCTTCTCAGCCGCAACCGACGTCTCTACCAAGTACGCGGAACCCAGTCGCGGCAGGAATCTCTTGGCCAGCGGCCCCAGCGGATCGCGGAACTCGACAAGCTTGTCGAGGCGCGCGACGACGTCGGAATCCGCTTCAAATGGCAGCGGCGCGTCATCTTTTGCGGAAAGATTCAGATTTCGCAGCGAATCCACGAAGAAAGTGGCGCGCCCACCAACTTCGGCTTGCAGCATAGCGATTCCGGCGCGCGCAACGTCAAACGTGTCGACCACGACGTATTCAAGCTCATCGCGCAAAAATTGCTCGACGGCGGTTTCGTAGCGTTCCTGGACTTCGACGTAATCGGCGAGCACTCCGACAGCGCGGAATCCGCGCTCGGAGGCCGATCCGTTTGCGGCGAAAAGTTTTTGTACCGCCTCAGCCGTGTACGAGCGATCGTCGAGAATCTGTGAAAGCGTCGCGCGTCGCGCGCGGCCGCCGGCCAGTGCGCTGCGAGCGCTGTCCGAGCGCGCCACGCTTGCCTGTTGCTGACGGCGCAGATCGCCGATACGCGTCTGAGCGTCGCGGACGGCTTGTTCGAAATGCCGGGCGCGATCCGCGGCGGATTTCCAATTCAAATCCGCGGCCTCGGTGCGTTCGCGGTGGTGCAAGGATTCTTCGAGCAAGCGTTCTTCGGATTGCTCGCTGCGTGCAACGGCCTCGGTCTGATGCGCCAGATCCTGCTCGGCCTGCGCCTGTTCGCCGTGCAATCCGGCGAGTTCCTGCGCGAGGCGCGAAGCAAGGTCGCGCAATTCGGCGATGCGTGCTTCGCTTGCAACGGCCGCGCCATCGAGACTCGTTCCCTGCTCGGCCAATTGCGCGATGGTCTGCTCAAGGCGCGCGGTGTCGGCCGAAACCGCGGCCAGCAATTCCTGCTGCGCAAGCACGCGACTCTCAAGCTGCTCCGTTTGCGCCGCGAGCTGCTCAGTTTCCTGGCGCAATTGCGCACTGCGCGCGTCCAACTCTTCGGAGCGCTGACGATTGAAGACGATGCGGTTCTCGCTGCGGTCCAACTCCAGGCTCGTCTGCCCCGCGAGGTTTTGGTTCTGGCGCATTTCGGAATCGAGCTCGAACACGCGCGCCGACAATCGTTCCTGTTCGGCTTCAAGCTGAGTGGTTGAATTGGAAAAATGCGATTCGCGCGCGGAGATTTCCGTCAGCGCGTGTTCCAGCCGCATAGCCTCGGAATCGAGTTCATGCGCTTTGCTGCCCAACACTTGCCGCAGCATACCGCGCATCTGCTCGCGAATTTCCGCGTAGCGCCTGGCTCGAGAAGCCTGCCGCTTCAGCGAGCCGAGCTGCTTTTCGACTTCGACCAGGATGTCGTTCACGCGAGAGAGATTGATCTTCGACGATTCCAGCTTGGCTTCGGATAGCCGGCGTTTGCTCTTGAATTTGGTGACCCCGGCGGCTTCTTCGATGATGGCGCGCCGGTCGGCGGGTTTGGTGCTCAGGATTTGGCCGATGCGCCCCTGCTCGATAATCGCGTAGGAATCCGGGCCGAGACCGATGCCCATGAAAAGTTCCTGAATATCGCGCAGCCGCGCCGGGCGGCCATTCAGGAGATATTCGCTTTGGCCGGAGCGATAGAGGCGGCGGCCGATCACAACTTCGCCAATTTTCGTTTTCGCAGCCGGTTGCTCCGATGCTTCCTCGCTGCCGCGCTTCTTCCGGCGGAATTTCGGCACCCGGGCGTCGGACTCATCGCCGTCGGCGCTTTCGGCGGCATCGGTCGCTAGCGCCTCGCTCGACACCGTGATGTCGTCGACTGCCTCTGGAGTTCCGGGCACTTCGTCCTTGATGACCAGCTCAATCCCGGGATCAGACTCGGTGGCTTGCGGCCCGCCCGGCGCACCCTCCAGCACTTTGCGCGCGGCCTCGGTGAGTTCCGGGTCCACCAGCGTGAGCGTGACTTCAGCGAGCCCCATGGGCGGGCGCTTGGCCGTCCCGTTAAAAATGCAATCGGACATGCGCTCAGCGCGCAGAGACTTGTGGCTCTGCTCGCCCAGCACCCAGGAGATAGCGTCAACGATATTCGATTTGCCGCAGCCGTTCGGTCCAATGATGCACGTCAGACCGGTGCCGCTGAACGCGATGTGCGTTCGGTCGGAGAACGATTTGAAACCCGCCACTTCGACTTTGCGGAGCTTAAGCAAGTCTTGGCCTCATATGCGGCCGCGCCACAGCTCGCTGCCCGATGCGTCTGGGCAAACGAATGCTGGGACGGGTGCCGTTTCCTCGGGAGGATCTTACCTGCGACAAAACGAGTAGGTGGGTCGCTAGCAGTGGCCCAGCCGCCTGGCGCGTGGACTGGCGGTTACAGACCGCACCATAGCACATGATCCGCGCAGAGTAAATGACGATCTGCGAGTTTCGGAACGGATAACTCAGAATGGTTCATTAGCGCGCCCGCCGGAAAGGCTTAGATTGTCGGAAAGGCGCCCTGGTTGGCGGAGGCCACGGCGTCGCGCGTGGTGTTCTTCACGGAATACATGGCTTCATCGGCCAGATGCAGCAGCTCGACTTTGGACTTGGCGTCGGCGGGATAGGACGCCACACCCATGCTGGCCGTGATGCGGATGTTCAGCCCTTCTTCCTGCAGCCAAACTTGTTCGCGAAGCAAGCTGTGCAAACGCCGAGCCGTGACGCCGGCGCTTTCCTTTGAAGCCTGCGGCAGCACGATCACGAACTCATCGCCGCCGTAGCGGAAGGCGAAATCGATCAGACGGCAATTGGAGCGCAGAAACTGCCCGATTTCGGCAAGCAAAGTGGAGCCGACCACATGGCCGTGCGTGTCGTTGACGGTCTTGAAATGATCGAGGTCGATGAAGATCAGCGAGAATTCGTAGCCATAGCGCTGCGAGCGGTAGACTTCCGTTTCCAGGATGAAATTCATGTGCCGCGCGTTGTAAAGCGCCGTGCAATCGTCGGTGATGGTCAGCTCGTGGATGCGCTTGACGGTGCGGGCGTTCTCCAGCGCGATCGCGGCGAAATCCGCCAGTGCCTCCAGCAGCGCCAAATCGCGATCGTGGAAGCCTTCCGCGCCGACGCAGTTAATCAGCTCGATCACGCCCAGGCAGTGATCGCGATAGCGCACCGGCACGGCCACGATGGAGTGCGTCTCCATCTTGGTTTTCTCGTCCACTTGCGAGAAAAAGCGCGTGTCGTGGCTCACGTCGGGGACGATTACGGCTTTATCGTTCTCCGCCACCCATCCCGCGATGCCCTGCCCCATCTTGATTCGGACATCCTTCAGGATCTGCGCGTTCTTGCCGACCGCCAACTCGAAGTAAAGCTCTCGCTTTTCGTCGTCCACCAGCAGCAGCGACCATGTGTCCGGACGCAGGAATTCGTCGATCTTCTCCATGATCGTGCGCAGCACCTGATCGAGCTGCAAAGAAGACGTGAGCGCCTTGCCCAATTCGTGGAAAACGGCGACTTCGCCCGCTTCGCGCTGTTCGTGCTGACCGGCCCCGGTGCGGCGGCGTTCCACGCCACTGAACTGTTTTGTTTCGCTCACAAATTCGCCTAGGTTCCTGCGCGAGCCGAGGGCGCCCGCGCGACTGGTTTGGGCCAATTCCGATTATAAACGCCGATTTTTTCCTGGCGCAACGCCGACTTCCGAAGAAGTTTCAGAATCGATAGCGTGCTGGTTTCCCGGCCACAGGGATGCGCCAAATCGACCCAACGGCCCGGCGATTGACACTCCCTCACCGCACGCATATAGTGACTTTGGGCTCTTTTTCCTCCTTTTCGATGGACCAACCGCGCGCTAGAGATCCGAACCCACCAACCGCCCCGGAACCCGCGGAGCGCGCCGCTTCGCCGGACCGCGCGGAGCGCGTTGCCTTGAAAGACAGCTTCGGCGAGCATCTGCGCCGCGAGCGGGAAATGCGGGGCGTCACGCTCGAGGAAATTTCCGCCGCCACACGCATCGGCACGCGCTTCCTGGACGCTCTCGAGACCGAACATTGGGATCGCCTGCCCGGCGGCGTCTTCAACCGCGGATTCGTGCGCTCGACGTCGCAATTCTTGGGGCTGGACCCGGAGGCGATGCTGGCTGAGTACACGCTGGCTACCGCCGATTCCAACCGTAAAGAAGCCACTCCCGTGCTGATCCATTCGCAGAGCTCTTGGACGCCGCGACCGCCAGCAGGGCCAAGCGATCGGCGTTGGCTGCCTTGGGTTGTGCTGATCGTCATGATTGCCATCGCTGCGGGCGGCTGGTTTGGCTGGCGACACTTCCGCGCCGTGCGCCGTGCTCGCGCGGCCGAAGCTGCGCTGGAAGCGGCCGCCAGCGGCTACCAATATGCGACCCAGCCGGCGCCACCGGCCGCTGCCGCCGTGCCAGACGCATCGTCGGCGTCCACAGCCGCGCCCGACGGTTCTTCGACGTCACAGCCCGCGGCCGACTCAGCGTCTACGCCGAACAGCGTGACGCCCGCTCCGACCTCGACGGCCAACAGCGCAAGCGATTCCGCGCCGAATCCAGCAGATGAGACTGCTGCGGCCGCGACGGCCGCGCCCTCGCCCGCCTCCGCGCCGCTCATCTTGAAGATCGAAGCCGGGCGCGCCACTTCGGTGAAAGTGAGCATCGACGGCCACAAAAGTTTCCAAGGCAAGATTGAAGCGGGCGGCTCCAAAACGTTTCAAGCCAACCTCGTTTTTTACGTCATGGCGAGCGACGCCGGCGGCGTTCTGCTCGAGCTGAATGGACAAACGCTGCCGCCGCTCGGACCGCCCGGCCACTCGGCCAGCATTCGGCTCACTCGCGAATCGCTCACTTCACAGGACGGTACGGACCATTAGCACCGCTGGCGTTCGGCAGGAAATCCGCTCGGGCACGGCGACCAACGAGACGAAGCTCGCCGTTTGCGAGGGCGCCGTGTCGCTTGGGCCGCCCGAGCGCGTCGAGGCCCTGGCGATTCTCGCAAGCGATGCCAACACCGCGATCCAGCAGCGCGCGGCCAACACTCTTCTCGCTCTCCCGATAGCAACGGTGCTTGCGGCGCTCGCGATACCGGACGCCGCGCCGCAACTATTTGGCTTTTGCGCTGCACATTGGGGTGACCGGCCGCGAGTGGCCGACGCGATGGCCATGAACGCGGCTTGCCCGCTCGATTTGTTGCGCGTCGTTGCGCGCCAACTTTCGACCTCCGCCGTGCAGCATCTGCTCGACAATCTCGATCCGCTCAGCTCCGCGCCAGGTCTGATGGCGGCGCTTGTGGCGTCGTCGTCGCTGACGGCCGAACAGCGCGCGGAGTTGCAGGATCTACTGAAGGAAACTCCGGAGCCGGAGTCGGCGTTCGTTGAGGCTGCCGCGGAGGCCGTGCCCGATCCCGCAAAACGCCTCACGCTGCTGCAGCGCTTGGCAAAGATGCGCGTCGTCGAACGCGTGCAGCTTGCCCTAAAAGGCGGCCGCGAGGAGCGCATCCTGCTGATCAAGGACCCTTGCAAAGTGGTGCAGCGCGCCGTGTTGCAATCGCCGCGCATCACCGACCAGGAGATTGAATCCTTCGCCGGGATGACCATCTTGAGCGAAGAAGTGCTGCGCATGATCGCCACCAGCCGCGTGCATCGCAAAAACTACAACGTCGTGCACAACGTTATGTTTAACCCCAAGGCGCCGCTCGACGTCACGCTGCACATGCTGACCATGGTGACTCCAATGGACCTTAAGGTGCTCTCGAAGAGCCGCAACATTCCGGAAACGTTGCGCACCGCAGCCTCGCGCCTGCACCTCCAGCGCACTATGAAGAAATCCGTGCTTGAGGAATAGACGATTTAACGCGAAGACGTTGGCGGGCGGAATGATGCGCTAATTGTGGGCGCCGGCCGGCGGTGCGGCCATCGATTTCTGCACGCGCATGCCCCAGACTTTTGCGGCGGCCACAATCTCCGCCTGATCGAGCGTGAGCGCTTGCCGGTCCAGCATCACGATGCGCCCGCCGATGACGACTGTGCGGACGTCGCTGCCCTGGAGCGAGTACACGATCTGCGCGTAGAGATTGTAGAGTGGCACGGCGTGCGGCGCGTCAAGATCGAGCACGATCAAATCGGCTTTCTTGCCGGGCTCGAGCGAGCCGATCTCGGAGTCCATGTGAATCGCGCGCGCGCCGTCGATCGTCGCCATCTCAATGGCATGCTGCGCCGTCATCGCGCGCGGATCCATTTTCGTAATTTTCTGCAGCTTCGCGGCCAAATCCATCTCGCGCATCAAATCAAGGTCGTTGTTGCTACCGGCCGGCCCGTCGGTGCCCAACCCCACCGCTACGCCGCCGGCTTCCAGCGCGCCGACCGGCATCACACCGCTCGCCAGCAGCATGTTTGAAGAAGGATTGTTCACGCAGCCGGTGTGATGCTCGGCAAGCAAACGAATATCGTCGGCATTCACCCAAATGCAGTGCGCGGCGATCACGTCCGGCCCCAGGAATCCGATGCGATCCAAATACGCGACGGGCGTGGCCTGGTTTTTCGCCAAGCTGTCGTCGAGTTCTTTCTTGGTTTCGGCCACGTGAATCACGAGCGGCGCGTTGTAGCGGCGCGCCAGTTCCATCGCCGAGCGCAGCGTCTGCTCGGACGCGATGTAGATCGAATGCGGCGCGACGGCCGCCGTGATCAGCGGATCGCCCTTCCAGTGCTGCAAATATTTTTCGGTGTAGGCCAAGGCTTGCGGGACGCTCTTATTATCGGGCGCGGGAAAATCGATCAGCGTCTCGCCCAGGATGGCGCGCATGCCCGCGTCTTTGGTGACGCTCGCGACTGAGTCCTCGAAGTAATACATGTCCACGTACGTCGTAATTCCGCTCTGCATCATTTCGAGTACGCCAAGGCGCGTACCGTCGGCGACAAACGGTTCGGTAACGTTGCGCGCCTCTGCGGGGAAAATATAGTTCGTCAGCCAATCCTGCAGCGTGACGTCGTTGGCGATGCCGCGCAGCAGCGTCATCGCGGCATGCGCATGAGCGTTGATCAAGCCGGGCATCACCAAACGTCCCTGCGCTTCGACGCGCTGCTGCGGCAAATAGCGCGCTTCCAGCTCGGCGCGCGGGCCCACGGCCACAATGGTATCGCCGCGCACAGCGATGGCACCGTCTTCGATCACGCGCCGCGACGCATCCATCGTGACGACAGTTCCGCCTTCGATCAACAAACTGACTTTCTCTTTCGAGTTCGCGGCTGCCGCATCGGGCTTTGTCGTCTGCGCTCGCGTCCCACAAACGCACGAAATCAAAATCGCGCAAAGCCACACCGCCCGCAGCGCGCGCCAAGACGAGACACCAGGCTTTCTTACGATTTCATGCATGAGCCACCACCTGCGGGACACGCAATGCCAGCTTCACAGAAACGACGAATCGAACGGTTTGGGGAAAAGCTGCGACATCCGGTGGATTTCCACTTTGCCTTTCAAATTCGCCAGCACAATTTCCGCGTCGCCGCAGAACTCCCACAAAATTTGCCGGCACGCGCCGCATGGAGGCGTGAGGCGATCGGTGTCCGCGACGACGGCCACGGCGTCAAATTTGCGCTCGCCTTCGGAAAGGGCCTTGAAGATCGCGACGCGCTCCGCGCAAAGCGTGAGTCCGTACGTGGCGTTTTCGACGTTACAGCCGGTGAACACGCGCCCCGACGTTGCGCGCACCGACGCGCCGACACGGAATTTCGAGAACGGCGCGTGCGCGTGCTCGCGCGCACCGCGAGCGGCTTCGATCAAAGCATCGCGCTGCGAATCGCGTTCGCTCATGCCAACTCCGCCGCAATCCGCGGGATCACCGCCGAAAGCAACGCTACAAACGAATGTTTCACGCGCTCGCCGGTTTCCAGAACTTCCTCGGCCGTGATCGGCTGATCCAGAATGCCGGCGGCCATATTCGTCACGCACGAAATTCCGAGCACGCGAATTCCCAGGTGCCCCGCGGCGATCGCTTCCGGCACCGTGGACATCCCCACCAAGTCCGCTCCGAGCGCGCGCAGCGCACGAATCTCCGCGGGCGTCTCGTAGCTCGGCCCGGTCATCGCGGCGTAAACGCCCTCGAAACTTTCCAGGCCGAGCCGAGCAGTCTCCTCGAGCGCAATCTTGCGATAAGCCGGCTCATAAAGCTTGGACATATCCGGGAAGCGCACGCCGAAGCGCGTGTCGTTCGGCCCAATCAACGGATTGGTGCCTTGCAGATTGATGTGATCGCGCAGCACCACCAAGCACCCCTGATTGTATTCCCGGCTGATTCCGCCGGCGGCGTTAGTCAGAATCACGGCGCGCACGCCCAGCCTTGCCAGCACGCGCATCGGGAAAATCACTTCCTTCTGCGAATAGCCCTCGTAAAAATGCACTCGCCCTTGCATCACGGCGACGGGAACCTTGCCAACTTCGCCGATCACCAAGCGGCCCGCGTGACCCATAGCTGTCGAGCGCGGAAAATTGGGAATCTTCGCGTAGTCAATGCGCGTACCCCGGGCCAAACCATCGGCGAATGCGCCCAGGCCGCTGCCCAGCACCAGCGCGATGCGCGGCCGCAAACGAGTACGCGCGCGGATAAACTTCGCGGCTCGCTCGGCGCGCGCGAAATCGTCGCCGGACTGCGCCGCTCGGGATCGGTCAGGGCTCATCGCGGCAAGAACAGGCCGACGATCGAAGCCGACATCAGATTCGCCATCGTACCCGCCATCATGGCGCGAATGCCCAGACGCGCCAAATCGTCGCGGCGGTTGGGAGCCAGGGCACTGATCCCGCCGATCTGAATGCCGATCGAACTGAAGTTCGCAAATCCGCACAGCGCGAACGTAGCGATCGTGAACGAGCGCGGGTCCAGCGTCGCTTTCATCGCCCCGAGTTGCGCGAACGCCACCAATTCATTCACCACCATACGAAGCCCCAGCAGGTTGCCGATTTTCGTGCAGTCATGCCACGGAATGCCGATCACCCACGCGACCGGCGCAAATGCCCAGCCGAAAATTTGTTGCAGGCTCGAGGGAAACCATGCCACGTGGTGAAGTGCGAGCCAATTGTGCGTGCCGCCCATGATGCCGTTGATCAGCGCGATCAGCGCCAGGAACGCGATCAGCATCGCCGCCACGTTGATCGCCAAGTGCAGGCCGTCGGTTGTGCCGCGCGCGATGGCCGCCAGGAAATTTGAATCTTTTTCCATCTTCGGCATTTCCACGTGGCCCCCCGTGCGCGGCGTTTCCGTCTCGGGCACGAACATCTTGGCCATCAGCAGCGTGCCGGGCGCCGTCATGATCACGGCCGTAAGCAAATGTTTGGCATCGACGCCGAACGCGATATACGCCGCCATAATTCCACCGGAAACGTGCGCCATGCCGCTGGTCATGATGGTCATCAGCTCCGATTGCGTGGCATCGGGCAGAAACGGGCGAATCGTAAGCGGCGCTTCCGTCTGCCCCATGAAAATGCTGGCCGCGA
>JBEKDK010000017.1:0-42499 GCA_050014395.1 Candidatus Acidiferrales bacterium
TCTACCACCAGACGAACTAACCTCCGCCCGATTCTCGCGGAGAAGCCGCCAACAAATCGCGCACCCCTTCGATCTCCTGCCGTGAGCTTGTTCTCACGCACACTCGTAGGGGCGACACAAGCTTGAACGATGAATCCAGCGCGCAATCAAACGCAAGGCCCTGAAAAATCGCCTTGACACAAAGCGAACAAAAAGCGAATATACACGCCGCGTCGGGCCCCACGCCCCGCGCGAAAATTTCTTCGTACCAAATCTCAATCTAGGAGCAACACAATGCCTTTGAACCAACCCTTACTCCCCGAATTCGATCACGAAATGGCCAACACCCGAAAATCCATCGAGCGCGCCCCCGACGCCAAATGGACCTGGAAGCCGCACGAGAAATCGAGCTCAATGGGCTCGCTTGTCACGCACCTGGCCAACCTGCCCGGCTGGGGCGCGGACGTTTTGACGAGCGAGACCTTCGACTTCGCGCCCGGCGGAAAAATGATCGAAGCGCCCAAGGCCGCGAACGCCAAAGAAGCGCTGGCCATATTCGATAAGAATGTCGCCACCGCGCGCGCCGCACTGGCCGCTGCGTCCGACGAGCAACTGATGAAGACGTGGTCCCTGCTGCAGAATGGCAAGCCGCTCTTCACTATGCCGCGCGTCGCCGTCGTGCGCAGCATGATCCTGAACCATTCAATTCATCACCGCGCGCAATTGGGCGTCTATCTCCGGCTGACCGGTGTTCCCGTGCCCGGCATTTACGGCCCCTCGGCCGACGAGCAGCCTTCGTAGATTGTTCGCGCGTGCGTACGGTGTTCGTGCTCGCCGCTTTTGAATTTCGTAGCGGAGGCCTTTAGGCCTCCAGGTTTGTCTCTGGGTGGCCCATCCTTGTCCGCCGCGGCGGACAAGGGTGGGCCCTCATCGATTCGCCGATTTTGCGTCCACTAAATAAAATGAACAACGACCTCCTTCGCGCCGAATTCAACCGCTGGGCCGAAGCCGGCCGCGGCGAGGAAATGGAGGAGCACCATCTCCCCATCACCCTCCCCGTCCTCGACCGCATGAATATCCGTGCTGAGGACAACATCCTCGATGTCGGTTGCGGCTCAGGCTGGCTCGCGCGCCTGCTCGCCGAGCGCGTTCCCGATGGCCGCGTCGTCGGCCTCGACGTTTCCGACGAAATGATTCGCCGCGCGCGCCAGAATCTCGCGGAAATTGAAAATGCCCTATTCGTCGTTGCCGGCGCCGATGAAATCCCGTGGGACCCGAATTTCTTCTCCCACGCCATTTCCGTGGAGTCCGCCTACTATTGGCCCGATCCCGCCCGCGGCCTAAAAGAAATTCACCGCGTGCTGCACGAAGGCGGCCGCGCCTGGATCCTCATCAACTATTACCGCGATAATCCCCATTGCCACCAATGGTCCGCGCACTTCGCCACGCCCGCGCATTTGCACTCTGCCGAAGAGTGGTCGGCATTGTTCCGCGCCGCCTGCTTCACCGGCGTCTCCCACGCCTTCATCCCCGATCCCACCCCCGCGCCCGACACCTATTCCGGCCGCTGGTTCCGCGACGCCGCCCACCTCCGCGCCTTCCGCGAATTCGGCGCTCTGCTCGTCCACGGCACAAAGCGCAGCGATTAGCTCGCTGACTTGGTCTAGGGTGTCACGATTCCCGAAGGGTTGAGCTCCCCGAATCTACATTGCCCGAGCTTCGACGGCGGTTTACACTACCGGCAATTTCCATGCAACGAACGTTTCGGTTTCGATTCTCGTGGGTGCTACCGGTCGCCCAGCTCCTGCTTTGTGCAGCGCTGCTCTGGCCGTGGAGGCTTGCGTACGACGTTCAATTTCGAGTGATGGTGCACTCCCATATGCCTGCAGGCGTGAAAAGCCCAGAGTTCTATTTTCGCTTCTCGCCAGCGCCTATGAATTCGGAAGAAATAGGAGCACGAGAATTAACCAATCTGCGCCTGATCGCGCCTGAGCTGCTCAATATCCCGCTCGTTTTTACCGGATTGGCACGGTGGGACACTGTTCCTAGGGGATTCATTCCAGAATTCTGGCGCGCACTCACGTGGCCGTTTGTTGGCCTCATCTTCTGGTGGATCGCCGGGCGCGGCATTGACGCGTTGCTGGCGCTTCGCTCTCGCGTCGCATTTCCTGCGATCACCTGGATTGAGACAGCCATCGCTTCGCTGGTAGCGATCCTTTCTGGGATATTGTGCGTCTCGTTTTTCAGGGACTTGACCATGCGCACGATAATCATCTTCCCTTGGAAGGCCGCCTTCACTGGCTTCGCTTTGTGGACTTTACTGGGAGCCGTGACTGTCTGTGCCCGGATCGCACAGTGGCGGCTAAGACGCCGACTCAAGGCTGACGCGCCCGGCCAAGCGGTCGCGATTTAGATTCACGCAGTCACCCACGCTCTCCGGCAAGAAAATCTATTCGAATACTCACTTAGTAATTGACATACGTGCACACTTGTGCTAACGTTCTCTATGTTCGCGCAAGACTTTTCGAATTGCTCCTCGCCTCGCGCCCCGGCCGGCGCGCAGATCGTGAGCGCGCACCTCGCTTCCCGGCGTCTTAGGTCGCGACGACCACTCCACTGCACCCGTCCTACAAAACTTAATCGATACAGCTCGTCCAATTTGCACTTTCGTGCGCAAAACCGCGTCTCCAACTCGCATGCTTTCAATAAATTGCAACACCCTGTACAACTTATTGAAAACAAGCACGATCAAGTCCCTTTGTTTTCACACTCATGCGCACTCTTCTCCCGTAAGTCCCGTATTTGCCACTCTTACGCAAAACATACCGGGGGTGGTGTACCCCCGCCGGATATTGTCAACCTGAGAGCGCAGAAAAAACTCTTGCCGAAGGCCAATCGTGCGCTGAGAGCGCGGCATCTTGGATCACGAGGCAACCGCTCGCCGCTACTCATCAACCCGCCGTTGCTTCCCCTGGGTGAAAAGATGGGCGAGAAGTTTCTCGCCGACGGCGAAACCGTCGCGGCACCGCTCTTTAGGAGGTGGGAGCTTCAGCTCCCACGTTACGCGGCCCAAAAAATGGGGGCTTTAGCCCCGAATCGACGGTGTCCATTTCGGCGGAATGCCGGCGAGCTTCGGATCTCGCGATCGCTGGGTTCGCTGTCGACTTAGGCCATCCGAGCCAGAAGCGCCTTCAATTCATCGGCATCGCTGACGGGCGGCTGGCAAGTCGTGCCGATGCAAACGAGGGCTTGCGTAAGTTCCGCGTTCACGTGGGGCAAAGTTTCGGCGAGCGTGGGCGGCAGCGTAGCTGCGCTGCCAGGGAACAAGCGAAGCACAATTTTGCCGAAACGATACGAAGCGTTGGCCACGCGCTCGAGTTGCTGCGCCGTCTGATGTCCGTCCGGACCCGTGATCACGATTTGCATTGCGCCGCGCGCGTGCAGCAGCGCGGCCAATCCGTAGGTCGCGGCGTGCAATCCGTATTCGGGCGCGATTTTGGCGAAGCAATCGAGCGTCGCCGTGGCGCGCTCGCGATAGCGGGCGTCGCCCGTGAATTCGTACATCCGATCGAGCAGGATCGCCGCCGCGGAATTTCCGCTGGGCGTGGGCGAATCCTGAAACGGTTTTCTGCGCACGTCCAGGCCGCCGAGCGGCGCCGCGCTGGCCGGACGGTCGAAAAATCCGCCGCCGGCCGGATCGCCAAATTGCGCGATCATCAAATCCGCGGCGCGGCGAGCCGCCTCGAAATAGTGGGGAATCAGCGTGAATTCATACGCGTCGAGCAGGGCCGCCGCGGTGAACACCTGATCGTCAAGCGAGCCATCCAGGCGCGGGCCGCCGCCGAAGCGATGCGCGAAGCCGCGCTCCGCATCCCAAGTCTCCTCGAGCATGCGATCGAGCGTGCGCAATGCGAACGCGCCGGCGCGGCGCCCGCAATCGTTGTCGAGCACACGCGCGGCCTCGATAAACGCCGAGCAGAACATAGCGTTCCACGAAACGTAGTGCGTCGTGTCGATGAACGGAGTCGCCCGCTTCACGCGAACCGCAAGCAATTTCTGTTTCGCAGACGCCAGCAATTCCGTCACCCGTGCTTCGTCAAGGTTCAGTTCGCGCGCGATGTCCGCCGGCTCAGCCGCCCGGCACAGCGTATTTTTCTCGTGATTGTGGTGCATTTGCCCGATGGGCTCGACGCCGTAGAACATTTCCGCCACGCGCGCCTCGTCGGCATCCAGCGCCGCGCGCAATTCGCCGAGCGTCCACGTGAAGTAATCGCCGTCATCGTCCAGCGTTTGATCGGCATCTTGGCTGGCATAAAAGCCGCCGCGCTCCTGATCCGAAAGTGTGGTCTCAACCCAGCCGATAATCGATTCGGCCACTTCGCGGAACAGCGGCTCGCGCGTCACCTGGTAGCCGTGCAGGTAGTTTTTCAGCAGTTCGGAATTGTCGTAGGACATTTTCTCGAAGTGCGGCACGCGCCAGCGCTCGTCCACCGAATAACGGTGAAAGCCGCCGGCCAATTGATCGTAAACGCCGCCGCGCGCCATGTGCTCCAGCGTGGATTGCGCCACGGTCTTGATATTCGCCGCGGCGCCTGCGGCTTGGCAGCGATCGAGAATCAGATCGAGCGCCGAAGGATGCGGAAATTTCGGCGCACGGCTGAAGCCGCCGTTCTGCGGATCGTAGCGATCGATAATCGATTCCACGATGCGATCGACGATGCCAGCGTCGAAGGATCCCGCCGCGCCGTCGAAACTTTCCGCCCGCGTCACGGCTTGTGACAAAGCGTCGGCTGCCTCTTCGACTTCTTTGCGCCGCTCGCGAAACGCCTGCGCCATCGTCGCGAGCACGCGGCGAAAACCGGGCCGTCCGCCCATATCGTCGGGTGGAAAATATGTGCCGCCGAAAAATGGCCGCCCATCCGGCAGCAGAAATCCGGTAAGCGGCCAGCCGCCTTGTCCGGAAACGGCGCTGATCGCGGTCTGATAGCGCGCGTCCACGTCGGGCCGCTCGTCGCGATCGACTTTCACGGCGACGAAAAACATATTGATCAGCGCGGCGAGTTCCGGATTCTCGTAGCTCTCGCGGTCGATCACGTGGCACCAGTGGCACCACACCGCGCCGATATCGAGCAGGATCGGACGATCTTCGGCGCGTGCGCGCGCAAACGCCTCGTCGCCCCAGTCGTACCACGCCACCGGCTGATGCGCGGCGGAGCGAAGATAAGGGCTCGCCGAGCGAGCCAGTCGTTGCGCGGGAGAATCGGGCACGAAATGTCCTTTCGCTGTTGCGGCGTTCCTAGATTTTTTCGGCGCGATTATTGGATGAGGTCTTTCGCGCCCGCGTCGTTCGGATCGATCGGCTTGCGGCCGGCAAATCCTTCATCCGGGCGATGCCAGAAACGTATGCGGTCCTCGCCCAGCTGCCAGCACAGCAGAATCTCTTCGCCGTTCAATCGCGAAGGGAAATCCACCAAGCCGATGTCGAGGTCTTTGATGATGCAGCCGGCGCCTTGGATGCGACCGATTGCGGCGCGCACAACGGATTCCAATTGGTCGCGCTCGATGCGCACGCGCCCCAAGCTTTCGTGTGGCAGCGTGATGCCGCCCATCATCAGGATGCGCTGCGCCACGTCCGCCAGTTCCTCGTCTAGCTCGGTCAATTTATGCTTGCACTCGACGGCTTCGGCCAGCGTCGGCTCGAGTTCGCGGCGGGCGCGCTCGGCCGATTTCAACGTGAAAATCCGCGGTTCCTGCGCTTCATGCGCATCATCGGCCATGATTCGATTTTCGCTCAACGGCGCGATGTTTGCCAGCAGGCCGAGCGATGCCGGCGCGCAGCCGCGAGGCCTCCGGCGTTTATGGTAGAGTTGCCAACCGATGCGTATCTTCGTTCTGGGCACCGGAGCGACGGGCTCGCTGCTGGCCCAGCTCCTCGAACGGCAAGGCCACCGCGTCACGTGCGGCGATCGCGATCCCGAACGCGCGCGCCGTTTTCTGGGCAAGCGCAGCACGATTCCCGTTGTCGCTGTAAACGCGCGCAATTTGTGGGGAATCGTCCGCGCGGCGCGCGGTTCGCATCTTTTGGTGAACGCGTCGGCCGCTGTGTTCAACGAAATCGCGTTGCGCGCGGCGCTGCGATTGCGCGCCCACTATCTCGATCTCGCCACGCATCTGGTGAGCGATCCCTTTCGCCCCGAGCAGCTCCGCTACAATCGCAAATTTCAATTGAAAGGCCGCGCCGCGGTTCTTGCCGCGGGGGCTTCGCCGGGACTGACCAATCTTCTGGCCGCGCGCGCCGCGGAACTTCTCGATTCCGTGGAATCGATTCGCCTGCGACTGTACGAGAGCACGGAAAGCGACGATCCGGTTTCGCAGTGGTCTGCCGAAGTGTCTTTCGATGAAGCGGTCTCGCGTCCGCCGATCGTGCGCGAAGGGCGCTTTCGATTTGGCAAGCGTTTCGGCGAACCCGAAACATTCCGCTTTCCGCAGCCCATCGGCGAAACGCGCGTGGTGCTGGCGGCGCAGGATGAAGTTTGCATTGTGCCGCGCACCGTGAAGCTGCGCGAGATGGACGCGAAAATCGGCGGCAACGAAATGGATCGCATGCGGCGTTGGTACCGGCAAGGAAAGTTGCGGCGCTCCCGCGGAATCGTGGCTTCGCGTTTTCCGAAAACGCCAACGCCGAGGCAGGTGGCGCGCTTTATTCGGCGCGGCGTTCTGCACAACGCGCGATTCGCAGCGGCGCTTGTGATTCGCGGAGTGAAGAACGACCGGCCGCTCGAAATTCGCTGGGACGCGGGATTTCCTACGCTCTATCAGCTTCGTGTGCGCGGCTTGCATGCGACGCCGATCGCTTACGCCACGGCTTCGATCGCCGCGCTATTCGTCAAATATTTCCCACGCGAATTGCCGGGCGTGCACGCCCCGGGCGATTTGCCGGCCGAAATTCGGCAAGCGATTTTGAACGACACGCGTGCCCGCGGCTTCAAGCTTTCGATGAAAACGACGCGCCTGAAAAAATCCGAGGACGACGAAGATTTTTGAGCGCTGAGACTTGCCGGAAGCACGGCCCGATTTCAGTTTGCGCGCGCGCTACGATATCTCGGTATTGATCAGCATGGACGAGCCGAGTTTTCCCGAATAGTGCGGACGGAATCGCGCGACGTTGTACAACTTTTCGACGTCGAGCTTCCGCGGGCCCAGCTTCGGATCGGGTATCGGTACGTGCGTGTATTTTCCGCCTTGTAGGGCGACGAGCCGGCCGAAGATTCCTTCGCGGATCAAATCGGCGGCGACATTGCCGAATGTGATGGCCACGATGTGGTCTGTGGAATCGGGATCGCCGCTGCGGAGTTCGTAGGTTAGATCGGCCACCATAATTTCATTTCCCGTGCGTTTGCGAATTTCCTCGCCGAGGGCTTGGCCGATATCGACTTTCTTCTTGTGGCCAAAAGCGTCGGCTTCGCCGTATTCGCTTATAGAGTGGCCCTTCCACACCGCGCCTTCCGACGCGATGACGAACGAATAGCGGCTTGGATTCTTCTGTTTATCCTCGGCGACGGTCTGCACGAGGCCTTCGAGATCGAATTCCACCTCCGGAATCACGCAGCGCCCACCCGTGACGTATGCGCTAAAAAGCGCCGTGTATCCGGCATCGCGCCCGAACATGCGAAACACGCCGATGCGCTCGTGCGACCCGAGCGAGGTGCGCTGGCGCGTGATGATTTCATTGGCGCGCGTGATCGCGGTGGAAAATCCTACGCAATATTCGGTACCGCGCACGTCGTTATCCATCGTCTTTGGAATTCCGAGCACGCGC
Source organism: Candidatus Acidiferrales bacterium (assembly GCA_050014395.1). Classification (GTDB taxonomy): domain Bacteria; phylum Acidobacteriota; class Terriglobia; order Acidiferrales; family UBA7541; genus DASPOJ01. The sequence continues at coordinate 7,799 of JBEKDK010000017.1, forward strand.
ACGCCGTTGGTCTCCAGCGTTTTCGCGAAGCTTAGTGTGTCGTCGCCACCGATGGCCACCAGGCAATGAAGTCCCAGCCGCTCGATATTTTCAATGACGACCGGCGTGAAATTGAAAGTGTCCGGACCGGTCGCCATGGCCTTCAGCCGCTCGGCCGAAATGTGCGGAGGCAAATTGGAGCGCTTCATCTTCAGCGCGTTGGTTCGCGAGGTGTGGAGAAATGTTCCGCCGTCGCGATCCACGTTTCGCGTGTTCTCTCGATTGAGCGGCAGGATGTAGTCTGGATCGGGTTCGGGGCCGGGTTTCAGGTGCGTCAAGCCTTCCCAGCCACGGCGAATGCCGATCACTTCGCAGCCTTCGCTGGTGGTTTGATATACGACGCTCTTGATCACCGCGTTGAGGCCCGGAACGTCGCCGCCGCCAGTGAGAATGCCAATGCGTTTGGGTTGGGTCATAGTGAAAAGATTTTAGCACCGAGTGGCGGAATGAGCGCAAGTCGCCGGCGGACGTCAGAGACGCGCCTAGCGGCGGCGCTTGGCGTCGGGGAAAGACGTGAACTGGTATAGAGGAAAGACTTCACGGAAAATCTTGGCGACTTCTTCAGTGAAACCGGGGCGCAATGCCGCGGTGACCGTCATTTTTCTGCGCACGATCCAGCCGAGCAGATTTTTCCAATCGGCGGGACCGACCGGCCAACCTTCGTGCTTCGTCCATTCGCGCTTTTCCATCGAGTACCAATAGCTGTTGTAGCGACGGCCGAGGCGGCGTTTTTGTTGCGCGACCCATTGCGGCCGCGCGGCGACGCGAGGACGAGCGAGCGTCGCAATCGCGGAGGTTTTGTCCTTCGACTCGGAATAAATGCGGAATCCGGCAGTGGCGAAATCCGGCGAAATGCCTAGATAAAGTTCGCCGCCGTGGGTGGCGCCCGCTGCGACACGAAGATACATATGCGTGTGATACGGAGTCTTATCGCGCGCGAAACGGATGTCGCGATTGATGCGCGAAAAATTCGTTCCCGTGCGGTAGTTGATGTCGAAATCCGGATCGAGACGCAGCACGGTGGGTGACAACGCGTCGAGCATCGCGCGGAACGGCTCGACCACTGAAGATCGATACCATTCGCGGTTTTCTTCCATCCAGGCCGTGGAATTATTTTGCGCGAGCGCTTGGAAGAAACGGACTGTGCCGCCGGAGAAGATCGCGCTCTTTTGACTCATCTCAGTACTCCTGGATCGCGATCACACAAATCCACGGACTGCGCTAACGGCGGCCGCAGCCGCAAGACCCGCCGCAGCACGACGACGAGGGCCCGTCCGGCGCCGCCGATGATAACGATTTGCTCTCGCCGTTGGCGCCGGGCGCAAATACGGAAAATTGCAGCGTGTGCCGATGCGAACCGCACTTGGGGCAAGCGGCGTTGTCACCGGAGCGCAGCGCAAGATGCTCGTAGCGCTCGCTGCACTCCTCACAAATATATTCGTAGATCGGCATCGAATTGTCGCTAGAGCGCTACGCCGGCAACCGGATCAGACGCGCTTCCGTGATTGCGGCAAGCTCGCGCAGCGGCGGAAGAAGCGAATCCTTCACGTCGCCATCCAGGCGCACCACGGAAATCGCTTCGGCGCCGCGCACGGCTTCGCGCCGGCCCAGGGCGTAGGTGGCGATATTCAGATTTTCGGCGCCGAGCAGCGTGCCGATCATTCCGATTGCGCCCGGCACATCGCGATTGCGAATCAGCAAAAGCGTGCCTTCGAGCGGAGCTTCCAGCGACATCCCATCCACGCGCAGCAGGCGCGGCGGAGTGTTGGCAAGCGCAGTGCCTTCGACGGAAAACGCGGTCGCCGGAGATTCGCTGGTCGCGGCGGATTCGCCGGAGACTTCGATGGTGTCCGGGAAGCCATGCTCGCGCCGGCCGCCGCGTTCTTCGACGGCTAAGCCGCGCGCTGAAGCAAGGGCTTCGGCGTTGACCAAGTTCGCTTTTTCCGCCAGCGCGGCGTTCAGCACGCCGGACAAAACGGCGCTGCGCAGCACGCGCGTGCCGACTTCTGCCGGCTCGCCCGCGAACGCGATGCGCACGCGCCCGAGCCGTGCGCCGCGGCCCGCGACAACCTGCGCGACCATCGAGCCCAATCGTTCAGCCAACGTCAAATAAGGCTGCACGCGGCGATATTGTTCGGCGGAAAGTGAAGGAAGATTCACGGCATTGCGCACCACGCCATCGGCCAGAAAATCGCGCACCTGCTGTGCGATCAGCGTGCCGACTTCTTCCTGCGCCTCGGCAGTGGAGCCCGCGACGTGCGGCGTGGCGATCAGATTTGGCAAGGCCATCAGCGGCGAATCTTTCAGCGGCTCGTTGGCAAAGACGTCCAGCGCCGCGCCGGCGAGTTGGCCTGATTTCAGCGCATCGGCCAGCGCCGCTTCATCCACCAATTCGCCGCGCGCCGTGTTTACCAGGTACGCGCCACGCTTGGTCTTCGCCAAGTTCGCAGCGTTGATCATGCCACTGGTTTCCGGCACAAGCGCCGTGTGCAGTGAAAGGAAATCCGATTCGGCGAGCAACTGATCGAGCGGCACCAAGACGACGCCGGCTTCGCGCGCGGCGTCGTCAGTGAGATATGGATCGCAAGCCAGCACGCGCATCTCCAGCGCTCGCGCGCGGCGCGCCACTTCCGCGCCCACGCGGCCGAGTCCTACGAGGCCGAGGGTTTTTCCGCGCAGCTCCGTGCCCTGGCCCTTGGATTTTTCCCAGCGGCCGGCGTGCATTGCAGCGTCGAGCGCCGGAATTTTGCGCGCGAGCGCCAGAAGAAAAGCCAGAGTGTGCTCCGCGACGCTGGGGGCGTTGCCGCCGGGCGTGTTCATCACGAGCACGCCGCGGCGCGTGGCCGCGTTCAGATCCACGTTGTCCACGCCGACGCCGGCGCGCCCGATGACGCGCAGTTTCGTCGCGCGCTCCAGCACGGCAGCGGTGACGCGCGTGGCGCTGCGCACGACCAGCGCATCGGCCGTAGGCAGCTCAGCGTCCAGAGTTTCCTTCGTGGGGCGGATCACTTCCCAGCCCGATGCTTTCAATAACTCAATTCCTCGTTCACTGATGGGATCGGCAACGATGATTCGCATAGTGACACCAGCGTATTCGGCGCGGACCGGCGTGTCAAATCTGTGTGGCTGTTGTGTGCTTGACGAACGATCGTGGCGCGCCTTAGGCGCGCGCGGCAAAGACTGAGGAAAGGCTGCGGCGCTCCCAACGCGCAAGGTGCGTGCGAGAAATGGCGAGCAGCTTGCGATCGGGCGTTGTGGGGCCGAGCGTATTGCCATCGAAGAGAACGAAATCCAATTTGCGCAGAAAGCCGGGAATAGCCGCGTCGGCGTAGCCATCGATATACACTGCTTTCACGCGGCCGGAGCCGAGCAGGCGTTCGGCGCCCCGCAGGACTTCCGCTTCGTGGTTTTCGACGTCAATCTTCATGACGATGGAATCGCCTTCGATTGGCACGTTGTCTAGACGCTGGGCGCGAATTCGCACTGCCGGGCCCGCAATTTGAAAAGGATTGCGGGAATCGACCACGCCGAACGAGCACGACCCACCCCCTTCGCGGAATTCGATATCTCCGGTGCGATCGGAAAGCGCGCATTCGCGAATTTCGACGCGGCGGCCTTCGAGCGTGTTGCGCAGGCGTTTCGCCGTTCCGGGATTCGGTTCAAACGCATAGAACTTCATGCGGGGAAAAATTCCGGCCACGCGCGCCATCACCGCGGAATACAAACCGACATTGGCCCCGATGTCCAGGAACGTGTCGCCCGGTTCGATAAGCAGCGACAGCGTGGTCAGAATTCCGGCGTCGCCGTCGAGAGGAGTGCTCATGCGGGCGAGTTTCTGCGCCGCCACGTAGCCGACTTCTTGACGGGCGTTCACACATAGGCGCGCGCCGAATAGTTCGACTTGCACATCCCGATCTGGGAAGAATAGTTGCAAAAGGAAAAGGCGGAAACGCGGATGGACGTTGACGGCGTGGTGCAGAACGCCTTTTAGCAGGCTCTTTGGCATAGATTGCGCGCCTCCGGCGATTGCGCGAACTTGCCTGGAAGGAGCAATTGCCGGGCCACTCGGCGGCTTGCCTCGACATCGCCTGCCGCGGCGCGGCCCGCATCCAGAAAGTCGCGGTAGGATGCCGCTGGGCGGGCAGGCGGCACGCGTGTGCTATAGTTTTGCAAGACGCCATGACGCTGACCGAACGCATCCAGAGCGACTTGACCCAGGCCATGAAGGCCAAAGATGAGTTGCGGCTGAGCGTGCTGCGCATGATGAAAAGCGCGCTGAAGAACAAAGAAATCGAAAAAATCCGGCCGCTGGACGACGCCGAGGCGCTGCAAGTGTTGAATACGCTGGTGAAGCAGCGGCGCGAATCGGTGGAAATGTTTGGAAAAGGCGGGCGCCAGGATTTAGTCGAAAAAGAAACGAAAGAGATCGCCATCATCGAGACTTACTTGCCGGCGGGCGCGAGCGAAGCCGAAATGGACGCCGCCATCGCCGCGGCCATCGCGGAAACCGGCGCGAACTCACCGAAGCAGATGGGCGCCGTGATCAAGGCGGCGCGTGCGCATCTGGAAGGCAAGACGGTGGATGGCAAAGTGCTGTCCGATCGCGTGCGCGATCGCTTGAACAAGCCTGCCTGAATCGCGGCGGCCGACGCCGCTACCCAACTTCAAGTTGCGACGCAACTTCAATTTGTTCTGCTTCGCGGTGAGACTGACGCCGTCGCGCGACACTGCCGTATCGCGTCACGTGAGCAAGAGCGGTATCCTGAAGCTGTGACGCTGCCGATAGAATCCATCCCGGTCCGCTATTCGGAAGACGAAGCCGGATACATAAGTTTTCGCCCGGTGGTCCGCCAAACCTTTACGCTGAATGAATTGGTTGACATGATTCTCTCCGTGACGGGCAAAGACGCCGCGCGCGTTCGCCAGATTTTGCGCGCGGGCACAATCGCGTTCCGTTCTTATCGCTACTGGTGGACCGGGTTTGAGCTGACCGATGCAGATCTGCGCGAAGCCTTGGCCGGTTTTCCCGACGCCGATCCCGCGCGCCCGTTTTCCGCCGGCGAATGCACGCTGGTTGTGCTGGAATCGGGCGGCGTAGCGGCACGTGAAATTGCGGAGATCGGCCGCAGCGCCGGTTTAGCGCGGCGATGGCTGCATCGCGGAAATATTTGGCAGCTTTTGCTGGCGACTGCGGCGAGCGTGGCGCCCGCATATCACGGATATTCCTACGCGCGGCGCGCCGACGTGTATCGTCTCGAACTCACGCTTGCGGAGGCGGCGCAGCTTTCCGCGCAGGCAGAACGCCTGGCGCCGCGATCGCTGCGCCATTTTGCGCGCGCGCTGGCAGACGCGCGGCGTATTCTGCTGGTGTGCCCGCGACGAAGCGCGAGCGATTCCAACGGGAATTGAGGCAACCCGACGCGCGGCGTCCCGCGCCGCCGCATGCACTTAATTTGCGGCGCGCTTCAGAATGGCGCTGGTGCTTTCGTCCTCGTTGATCTGTTCGTAGAATTTCTTCAAATCGCCCAGCTGTTCGTTGGGAACGAGCACGGATTTCACTTGCATTGTCCGTGTGTAGCGCAGCACCTTGCCGTCCCATTCCACCTTGCTGGTGTAACTCGCGAAGGGATAGTCCAGTTTAGTCGGCGACGGCAGATCGTCCACAACGTAGCCGGGCGGCGGCGAGATTTCGACAATGTCCGACCAGAGGCTCGTGGCGCCTAGATCGACGGGATATAGCCGCGGTTTGGCGGTGTTTTCGAGCAGTGCGCTGCTCCACTCGCCGACTACCCGCGGCCGCAGCAAAATCAGATCGCCCGAGGGCTGCGCGTAGTTCTGCGCGACAAACTGGTAGTTCAATACCAACGATTTTCCAATGTCGTCCAGATTCTCCGCGTTGGCGTGGGTCAGCTCCGCGCCTGGAACAAAATGCGCCAGGAAAGTTTCGAGTACGTCGGCTCCGGGATCCTTGGCCTCGGCCGCGTGAATCTGCGCGCGGCTGTCGGTTGCGGGTTCTCCCCAACGGATCTCCCGCACCGAGCCTTGAAGCGAGCCAAAGCTATCCAGTGAAAACTGCGAATATCGCAGCATGCGGTTCGTGCCTGGCGCGAGCAGCGGCAACTCCACAAGCTCGCCGCCTTGATCTGTGACCAACATGGCGTAATTGGCCTGGAGTTCCGGCGGAATATAACCTAGTGGATCCAAATTGTCGGTCGAATCAAAGAATAGCAGCGTGCCGAGCCGTGGATGCTGGTAGAGGGCATAAAGATCTACCGTGGGCACGCCGGCGGGCAACTTAATCGCGAGGATCGCGTGGTCGAATTCCGCCGCAGGAGGGTCGTCAGGGCGAACCAGGCCGCGCTCACTGGAAATGAAAACGTAGTAGGAGTCAATGCCGACATCCTTCAGCATGGTGCTCAGCAACGTAGTCATGTCCTTGCAATCGCCGTAGCGATTTGCAAACACCTGAGCGGCCGCGTGCGGCTGCCAGCCACCGATGCCTATCTCGACGGCGTAGTAGCGGATTTGGCTTTGCACCCACAGGGTGATGGCGCGCATCTTGTCGAGCGGTGTGGTGGCGTTTGCCGTAAGCTCTTTCACCTTGGCTTCGATCTCGGGTGTATCGTTACGCCGCCCCGCGGCGAGACCGCTTTGCCACAGCCCGAAATCCTTCCAGGAATCGAACGTTTTCTGGCGGACCGCCGCGTCAGTTGGAAAAAAATCCACCATCGCGCGGCCTTCCACGGTCTCCTCGGGCGGTGCAGCGTCCTCGTCGTCAATCGCGGGGACGTCCTGAACCTCCCAGTGCCATTGGTTGGGGCCGTCCTGTTGCGCGGAAACCTGCGGGTGATTGACCCAGCGAATCTTGTATTCCCAGCCAGACGGAACCTGAAGCGTGAAGTGCGCCAGGTGAATGGGATCGTGGCCCTGAAAATCCCATTCCTCCTGCAGAAGGTCCGGCCGCGTGCGGACCTCGTACTCGAAGCCGACGACATTGCCGGGATCGGGGGCAGGGGCTCGTAGGAAGAGCACCTGTTCGTCACTAGGGCCTCCTTCGTCCTCGAATTTACCGCGCACGACAGAGTCCTTTTCGTTCACGGACATCTCTTTGCCAGTGGCCGGAATGCACCAGCCTTTGACGCTCGTGACTTTCGATCCGGGGTTAGTGAATGGCACACTCAACACTCCCCGGTCGCGTCCGGAAGATCGCACAATTTTGTAGGCGATGCGTTCGTGGATGACGTCTTCACCATTGGCCTGAATGGTCACAGTTTCATCGTCGAGCAGTACGATGGCTTTCGTGTCGTCCGGATACTTCGGCAACGGCGCCGCTGCGGCGGCACGCAACCAATCGGGCGCATCGCCGGCGCGGGCTGCTGGAGCGTGGATTGCGGCAAACGCCGCAAGCACACATCCGGCCGTTAGAATGGCGCTAGTGGATTTGCGCCGCCGGCGTTCCGGAAAATCGCAGGATGACCTGTTGTTTGTCCGCATTTCGCGCCTCGTCAAAATAGTTTCGGATTTGTCCGTAATACTGCATGTCGTAGTAAAACCCGTGCAGCGTAACCGAGCGTTGGAAATGCAGTGCGCCCGGTTGTTTGGTGCACGAAAGTTGGTAGACGCCGAATCCCGACGGGCGGTTGATCGGCGTTGGAAGATCGCCTGCCTGGAGGGTGAGAGGCAGCGTGAGCGTCACGTCGTCGTGAACTTCCCAAGGATAGGCGAAATAAAGCGCATAAGTTCGCTCCGGATGCTGGAATTGCGGCAAGTCGGCGTCGGAGAAGAAGCTTTCCGACAACAACGCCATATGCCCCGACGATGCGCCCATCGGCCGCATCCGAACATCGAATTCGGCGCGGAGCGGATCGTCCGAACCCTTCCAATCGGGCTCATTGGTCAACGTCAGCGTGGCGCCGGCAGGCAGCCATGCGCTCACTTTGTCGGTCAGGTCTTTTTTTCGGTCAGCGTCGTCTTGACTGTCCGCGGTCAGGCGGCGGAGCAAGGCTTCCTGCCCAATGAACGTGACGGCCAGCTTGCCCTGAAGCCAGCCGTCGTCGCCCAATTTGAGCGTGGCGGTCCGTTCGACGACCGCGTCGGAGCTCTGCGGCGGCGTTGTGGTCACGAACGTGCCGCCCTTGTTGTCAAGCGCGATGCCCTGCACGTCGGTTTCCTCCCATGGCAACTGGCCGAATCCGGCGTGCGGCGTGGCAGGGTCCAGAAAAAGATTCTGTCCGTTCAATTTCACCATCGTCACTTCGGCGTACCGGAGTTGGGCGTCGTCGAGAATCGCCGGATTGAAGAAGTACATGTCGCGGTTGGCGATCTGGACTTGACTGGCGTCGAAGCCAGCCGCCCGCGCCAAGGCAATGAAAAACAAATTAATGTCGGAACCGTAGCCATACCCGTTCTTCAGAACGTCTTCAGCGGATTTATTGTCTTTGAGCTTTTCCGCCTTGATCTCTTGCTCGGTTTTGCCCGTCCCGGCGGATAGATTGCGAATCTGCTGGGTTCGAGCATAAAGCTTGCGAAGCCGAGTTTCCGGCGGATCGCTTGCCGGAGCTACTCTGTTGGCTTCGTCTCGAATGGCGGAGTTGTGCCCGACGAAATGTTCGACGGGGTCGTTCCAACCCTTGCCGACGTTTGTCCAATAGGCGTTAGCATCCTTGAATTTTTGGTCTGTGTAGTAAAAAATGACCTTGCCTTCTATAGCTTCCTTCGGCGGCATGAACTCTTCGTCTTGAATACCGGGCAGGTTTTGCGCATCAAAATGCCACAAGAGGTCGTGATTGTCTTGCACCGGCACTTGGTTTCCCGGCATGTGTTCGGTCTGCCACGCCAAATAATAATCTTCTTCGTAGCGCTTCAAGGTGCAGTGCAACTGACGCGTAAACAGGTCCGCGTTGGCGACAAACTCGGTTTCAAACAGCCAGGTTCTATCCCAGCCGATCCGGAACCTGTACTCGATGATGCTCCCGGTTTGAACATCGGGCAGGCTGAAGGTCTTGGCCATCTCTTTAATGCCGCGCGCGCGCGCGACGGATTGCTGGATGATCTGGCCTTGCCAGGGAATGATCGTCCCGTCGGGATGGATGGTGCGCCCGCGAACGTTGGAAACGGTTTCGGAGAGTTCGCCGAATGTGATCTGGGGGATATGCACGGTGGCGGCGTCCTTGCCCGCATCCGTCAGAATCTTGACGCGATAGTAGTAGTCGGTATAACCCTGCGTGTCGTCCACTTCGACCTCGCGGTAAAGATAAATCGCAGAGGCGCCGGGGGCTAGCGGCTCCGACTTCATCGCCAAATCCGCGGGATCGATTGGCTGCCACGAATCGCTGGCCGCGCGTGCGGGAGCGTACGCCAGCAGCGCAAGGGCAGCCGCCAGGGCGCAGCACTGGGCAATACTTTTGCCTGTCATGGTAGGGGTCCTTTCCACCAGGGGAGTTGCCGTTCGGAGCTTCTAGAGCCGACTTTCATGTTTCTTGCCTACAGGGTTTCACAACGCCATTGCCGCGAACATAGTACTTATCGTCACTTGCGCCTTCAGCGCGTCAACAGTCGCATCAGCAACAAAATTCTTACAGGTCGCGCGCGTCTCTCTTCGGCAAACCCTCGCGCCGATCGCCCGGAATTCACGGGTGTGCCGGCGCTCCCTGCGTTGCGGTCACGCGGAGCATCACCTGTTGCTGATCCGCGTTTCGCGCCGCCTCGAAATAATCCCGCAACGGGCCGTAATACTGAATGCCGTAGAAGAAGCCGTTGACCGTCACCACGCGTTGGCAACGCAGTGCGCCGGGCTGCTTCGTGCAAGAAATTTGATATGTGCCGATCCCTGTCGGGCGATTCACCGGCGTGGGCAGCTCCCCGGCATCGAGAGCTGGGGGCAGTGTGAGCGTGACGTCGTCATGGTATTCCCAGGGCCGGTCGAAATACACTGGATACACCCGTTGCGGATGGACGAAGCGCGGCAAGTCCGCATCGACAAACACGCATTCTGGCAACAGCACGTAATGTCCCGTGGTTGCGCCGCCGGCGCGCGTGCGCACGTCGAACTCGGCTCGAAACGGAGCCTCCGAACCGGTCCAATCGGGCTGGTTCGTGAGTTTGAGTGTGGCCCCTGACGACAGCCATGTGCTCACTTGGTCAGTCAGACTTTTCGTGCGGTCGGCGTCGTCTTGAAGGTCCGCGCCCTGGCGCACTTCTACGGCCTCCATGCCGGAATACATGACGATCAATCTGCCTTCGAGCCAGCCGTCTTCTCCCATTTGGAGCGTGGCCGTTCGTTGTATGACGGCATCGGAACTCTTTGGCCGCGTGGTGGTCACAAAAGTTCCGCCGTCACTGTCCAGTTTGAGGCCTGTCACGCCCGTCTCCGCCCATGGCAATTCGCCGAAGCCGCAGTGCGCGCTAGAGGGATCGAGAAACAGATCCTGGCCATTCAGCTTCACCAAGACCATGTCGGTATCCATCTGCTTCCCATCTAGAATGTTCGCATTGAAAAAGTATTGGGACCGCTCCGAGACCTTGACGGGACTGGCATCGAAGCCAGCCGCTCGGGCCAAGGCGATGAAGAACAGATTGACGTCGGTGTCGTAGGCGTAGCCCTTCTTTAGCACGTCCTCGGTGGAATTGATGTCCTTGATCTTCTCCGACTTTTCTTCGTTCGCCGTTTTTTCCAATTCGTGGGATAGATCGCGAACCTGCTGAGCCCGGAGATAGAGTTTTCGCAGCCGGAGTTCTGGCGGATCGCTCTCAGGGGCTACTTTCTCGGCTTCGTCGCGAATGGCGGAACTGTGCCCGATGAACTGTTGGTCTTCCTGGAACCAGATTTCGCCAGTTTCCTTCCAAAACGTGTCCGGGTCCGTGGTTTGCGAAAAGGTGTAGTAGAAATCGATTTTCGATTCTACGGCGTCTTTCGGGGGCATGAAATCTTCCTCTGCGACGCCAGGAACGTCTTGCGCATCGAAATGCCACAATTTGTCCTTACCCTTCGACGGAGTGTCGCTTACCGGCACGCGCTCCGTTTGCATGTGCATCAGCCCGATCGTCTCCGCAGGTTTCATTGTGCAATGCAGTTGGCGTGTAAACAGGTCTTCCGTGACGTGCCACGTCGTTCGATAGACCAGATCGGAATCCCAACTGATTCGGTACTTGTACTCGATAATGCTTCCGACCTGAGCATCGGGAATGCTGAATGTCGATTCCAGGACCTTCAATCCGTGCGCCTTCACAACGGTTTGGTCAAGCGCCTTGCCTTGCCAGGGAACGATCGTGCCGTCGGGCTGAATCGTACGGGCGCGAATCATGCTGACTTTGTCGGCTCCACCGATGTAGGGGATTTCTACCGTGGCCCATTTCTTGCCTGCATCCGTCAAAATCTTGATGCGGAAATAGTAGTCGGCTGTGCCGGCGTTGTCGTCGGACACGATCTCACGATAAAGAAAGATCGCCACCGCGCCGGGATCCAATGGTTCCGATTTCATCGCCAAATCGGCGGGGTCGATCGGCTGCCATTCACCAGTCGAATCGCGCGCCGATACGCGTGCGGTCAGGGAGAGTCCTCCCGCCAAGGCGCAAAGCAGCGCAAATCGCCTACGCCTCATAATGGAATTCCGGTTCCTGCGGAGTTAGCCGTGCGGACCTTCTAGGGCCGACTTTCATGTCCCACACCCATGGGATTTACAGCTCGAATGCGGGGAACATAGCCCCTCTTACCGTTCCTGTCAACAATCGTTTCAACATTTATTTCAACAGCCAATCACGAAATGTGACGGATGAACATTCGTCTCGCGCGTTCAGTTTTTTGGCAAGTTATTCCGCTAATCCAGTGTTCGCGCGCCGCGATTTAAGCCATAATGCCCGGCACCCGGAGGAATTCTTCGGGGATGATCGCTGGGGGTGAGGCGTGGCAAGCAAGGAGTGGAGTTCGACGGCGCCGGCCGCTGAATTTCGGCCGTACATTGCGGCGGAGCAGAATCTGCCGGAGTTCACGCTCCGCGCGATCCTTCTGGGAATTCTCGCGGGATTGTTTTTCGGCGCGGTCACGGTGTATGTCGGATTGCGTGCCGGCCTCACGGTGTCGGCTTCGATTCCCATCGCGGTGCTTTCCATCAGCATCCTGCGCGGCCTCGGCAAAGTCAGCATCCTCGAAAACAATATCGTGCAGACGACGGGCTCGGCCGGCGAATCGATCGCCGGCGGCGTCATCTTCACGCTGCCCGCACTGATTTTCCTGGGGTATCCGCTGCAATACTGGAGCGTTTTTTTCCTGGCGCTGATCGGCGGCTGGCTGGGCGTGCTTTTCATGATTCCGCTGCGGCGGCAATTGATCGTCAAGGAGCACGGGAATCTTTTGTATCCCGAAGGCACGGCGTGTGCCGATGTGCTGGTGGCCGGCGATCGTGGCGGCTCGTTTGCCAGCCGCGTGTTTTGGGGCTTGGGTCTCGGCGGCGCGTACTCCGTGCTGATGAACACGCTGGGGGCGTGGCGAGACACGCCGACGTACGAACCGAAATGGCTGCCGGGCGCGTCGCTGCGCTCGAACATCACGCCGGAATATTTGGGTGTGGGCTACATCATCGGTCCGCGCATCGCGGGAGTGCTGCTTTCGGGCGGCGTTTTTTCCTGGCTCGTGCTGATGCCGGCGATCAGATTCTTCGGCTCGCTTGCGCCGACGATGGCGCTCTACCCGAGCACAGTGCCGATTCCGCAAATGTCATCCGACATGCTTTGGGCCAGCTACATTCGGCCGATGGGTGCGGGCGCTGTCGCCGCAGCCGGCGTGATCACGCTGGCGAAAACTTTGCCGACAATTTGGAGCGCGTTGCGCCAGGGTCTTAAGGATGTGCGCGCCGGCGGCACGGCAGCGCAGCGAGCCGCCGCAGTCAGCCGCACCGATCGCGATCTTTCGATGAAGGTCGTGATCATCGGTTCAATCGCGATCCTGGTGATGATGTGGGCGCTTTTGACTTTCCGGCCGATCCCCGGCGCGCAAACGTCGCTGATCGGAAATCTTGCTGCCGCACTGTTCGTCGTCGTCTTCGGGTTTCTGTTCGTCACCGTGTCGTCGCGCATCTGCGGACTCATCGGCACCAGTTCCAATCCGATCAGCGGCATGGCCATCGCCACGCTGATGGCCACGTGCGCGATGTTCTTGGTGGCGGGGTGGACGGGCGGAAATTACGCCGTGTTGGCGCTCACAATTGGCGGCGTCGTTTGCATAGCTTCCGCCAATGGCGGCGGCACTTCGCAAGATCTAAAAACCGGCTACTTGGTGGGCGCCACGCCGTCAAAGCAGCAAATCGCATTGATCATCGGAGCCATGGCCTCTGTTTTCGCCATCGGCGGCACATTGAAGTTGATGAACGTGGGCCTTGCCGAATACAAGCCGATCCAGATCGCGGTGAATGTCGCCAATTTGCCCGAGGGCGCGCAGGTGGAAAACCAGAATTACGTCTTCCACGGAAAATCGTACGTGCTGATCAACGCGCTCGGATCGCATGAGGTGCCTGACGGAAAATATCTTTACGATCCGGCAACGCACGAGATTGAAATTCAGTGGGTGCAGGGAATCGGCAGCGCTCGCGCCGCGGCGCCACAAGCGCGCTTGATGGCTACGGTGATCAACGGAATTTTGAATCACCAATTGCCTTGGCGCTTGGTGCTACTGGGCGTATTCCTGGTGATCGCAGTAGAGTTGCTCGGAGTGCGCTCGTTGCCGTTTGCCGTGGGCTCGTACATTTCGATCGCTACCACATCGGCGATTTTCGCCGGCGGCATGGTTCGCTGGCTGGTGGAGCGCGGCAGGAAAGCGAGCGACAGCGAAACCGGACCCGGCCCGCTTTTCGCCAGCGGCTTGATCGCCGGCGGCGGCATCTTCGGACTTTTCGGAATCGTCGTCACGCTGCTGGAAGATCCGGAATTCAAATACCACATATTCCGGCCGGGCCTGTTTCAGATCGGGCCCGGGATCACGGGTTTTCTTGCGAATAGCCACATATTTGCACTTTGCATGTTCGGCGTACTGATGTCCGCGCAATATTACTTCGCGCGCAAGAAAATGAATTGACGCGCCGCGCGCTTTGACTCCTACGGGCCCCGGCCCTTAGACTTGAAGAGCGATGAGTTCTTACGGGCGCTCGTACGGTTTCCGCACAAATTGGAAGGGATTCGTCACGCCCGCGGTCAAGACGATCGTTTTGATTTGCACGGGCGTTTTTCTGGTGCAGACGTTGGTGAAGTTGTTCCTGCCGTCGGACGATACCATTTTTCTGAATTACTATTTGGGTTTGGTGCCGCGTGCGGTGACCCACGGCCTTAGGTTTTGGCAACCGCTCACCTACATTTTCCTCCATGCGGACATTTGGCATTTGCTCATCAACATGCTTTTCCTCTGGATGTTCGGAGTGGATCTCGAACGAGCCTGGGGAACGCGCCGCTTCTGGAACTATTTTCTGGTGACGGGGATTGGCGCCGGGTTGGTGAATATCTTGGTGAAAACGGCACTCGATCCGCACGGCATAGGAACTTCGCTCGGGCCGCCCACCATCGGTGCCTCGGGTGCGATCTACGCCGTCCTGGTGGCCGCGGCAATCATGTTCCCCGACCGGGAGGTGTGGCTGATTCCGTTTCCCGTGCACATTCCGATGAAAATTTATGTGCTCGCCGCTGTAGCCATTGAATTTTTCCTGACGCTAGGAGCCGGTGGCGACAACGTCAGCCACGTGACGCATCTGGGCGGGATTGCGATCGGCTACATCTATCTGCGGCGCGGTTCGTTTATGTATCGCGCGCGCAATGGCTATCTCGATTGGAAACGCAAGCGCGCGCGCCGCAAATTTGAGGTCTACGCGCGCGATCACCGCGACGAACCGCCCTCGCGGCCCGACAACTGGCTCAATTAGAGGGTGGCGTAGGTTTTTTGTCGCACGTTTAGCGCACGACGCGCCGCAGTTATGTCACCGCGGCTTTTCGCCCACCGGTGTGACGCCGTTGCTTAACACTTCCGGCGCGACCGGTGTACCGACCACGTGGAATTTCATAAAGTTGGTCGTGCCGCCGACGTTGAACGGCGTCCCTGCGACGATCCCAATCACATCTCCCTTGCGCACCAAGCCTTCTTCGATCAAGCGGCGCTCGGCCATTGCCTCGAGGTCTTCGAGATTTCGGATCGAGCCGATCGTTTTCGGCACGACTCCCCAATAGAGCGACATCATGCGCCGCGTCACCTGCTCCGGAGAAAAAGCCACCACGGGCGGCCGGGGCCGGTGCTTTGAAACCAGACGCGCCGTCGATCCGGCTTCTGTGAACACGGCGATCACTTTCATCTGCAGCTCTTCGGATGCGTGGCAGATCAATTCGGAGGTCGTCTCCGCGACGTCAAGCCCGCGCGGTTTGGGTCGCTGGAATTGTTCGATATTGGCTTCCGCTTCGGAGATGATGCGGTCCATCATCTGCACGGACTCGATCGGATAGTGGCCCGAGGCGGTTTCCGCGGAAAGCATCAGCGCGTCGGTGCCGTCGAAGACGGCGTTGGCCACGTCAGATGCTTCCGCGCGCGTGGGTCGCGGATGATCGATCATCGATTCGAGCATCTGCGTCGCCGTGATCACGGGCCGCCGCGCGTCCAGCGCGCGCGAGATCACATGCTTCTGCACGACGGGCACGCGTTCCGGGCTCATCTCCACGCCCAAATCGCCGCGCGCCACCATCACGCCGTCCGCCAGTTCCAGGATCGCATCCAGATTCTCGATGGCTTCAGGCTTTTCGAGTTTCACGATGATCGGCGTCTTCGAGCCCGCGCGCTTGATGGCCGCGCGAACCGTGCGCACATCGTCTCCGGTGCGCACGAAGCTGACGGCGATGTAATTGGCGGTGTGGCCCAGAGCGAATATCAGATCTTCGCGGTCCTTTGCGGTCAACGCGGGCACGCGCAAATGCACGCCCGGCAGATTGATGCCCTTGTGCTCGCCGAGTTCGCCGCCGTTTGAAACTTCACACGTAATTGCGGTTCGGCCGGAGGACTTCACGCGCAGTTCGATCAATCCATCGGCCAGCAAAATTCGGTCGCCGCGTTTCACCTCCTGCGGCAAGCGGCGAAACGTCGTGGAAACGCCGTCGCATGTGCCTTTTGAGCCGTCGGTGCAGATCGTGAAACGTTGCCCCGCTTTCAGCAGCACGGGCTTGCCGCCTTCCAGCGGACCCGTGCGGATCTTGGGGCCTTGCAGATCGGCCACCAGCGCGATCGGCTTTTGCAGTTTGCCGGAGACCTGGCGCAGCCGCGCGATCACTTCGGCGTGCCCTTCGTGCGTACCGTGCGAAAAATTCAAGCGCGCGACGTCCATCCCCATGCGCATCAGGCGCTCGATCATCTCCAGCGAATCGCTGGCCGGACCGAGCGTGCAAACAATCTTTGCGTGCCGGAACTTCATGGGCCTCCTAGGCCGCAAGCCGTCGATCGGCCGCGGCCGTCTACTGCGCCTCGACGAATGAACTCACTACGTGATACAGAAACGCGACGCCTGGCCGGATGCTGGCAATCGGGATGCGCTCGTCGTCGCCATGCATCTTCGATTCGTCCGCTTCGGTCAATGGAAACGGCAGCAAACCGTAGGCCTGCACATTGTGCAGCCGAAGCTGCGCCGAATCGGTGGCCCACGGCGAAAGCTCCGGCACCACCACCGCTCCCGGAAAATCCTGCGCACCGGCGCGCGCGATCGTTTGATAGAGCGGCGAATCCACAGAAGATGACGGCGCGTTTTCGCCGGGGTTCGGCGCCAGCTCAAATCGAATCTGCGGATCGGCCGCCAGCTTCGCGAGCTGAGCGATCGTGTCGTTGATCGAATCGCCGGCCATCAGCCGGATGTTCAGGTTGGCGCTGGCCTCGGAAGGGATCACGTTCAGGCGCACGCCGGCCTGAAGCATCGTCGGCACGATCGTATCGCGCAGCATCGCACTCCACGCTGGATTCTCGTCGCCCAAATGGTGCACGGCCAGATCCAAGCGCTCCGGCTGATTCACGGCGCGCATCCATCGCGCGGTTTCATCGTCTTCCACCGGCGCGAGTTCCTCGAAGTAGCGCTGCGCGATCGCCGTCGGCTCGGCCGGCGGCTCGAACGCGCCGATTTTTGCGATCGCGGCGGAAAGATGCACCACGGCGTTATCCGCAAGCGGTTTCGATGCGTGCCCCGAAGTGCCGCGCGCGGTCACCGTGACGTTGTACGGAACTTTTTCGCTGGCTTGCACGGATACATACAGCACTTTGCCATTCTCCAGCCGCACCGAGCCGCCTTCATTCAGTGCGTACGCGCAGGCGATTTTGTCCCAATACTTCGCAATGAACGGTTTGATGCTCGCCGCTCCGCCCTGTTCCTCGTCGTCGTCGGCCACGAACACGACGTCGCGGCTCAGGCTCGCTCCCGATCGCTTCAGCGCGATAAATACCGCCAGGTTCGCGGCCACCATGCCCTTGTCGTCGATCGCGCCGCGGCCGTAGAGATAGCCGTCGCGCGTCACGCCGGCGAACGGATCCACGCTCCACTTGCTTGCGTCCACGCCGACCACATCCAAATGCCCCAGCAGCAGCAGCGCGCGCGAAGAGTCCGCCATCGGCCCCGCTTGCAACCGCGCGACCACCACGCCTCGTCCCGGCGCCACCTCAATCACTTCCGACGTGATGCCTTCTTTTTCCAGCACGCCGGCGATGTATTTCGCAGCGGCCATTTCGTTGCCCGGCGGATTCGTCGTGTTGATGCGAATCAAATCCGTCACCCAGCCGGTGGCCGCCAGGGCCAACGTATCCAAATCCACCGGCGATGAAGCGGCAGGCGGCGCGGGGAGCGGCGAAACAGGCTTCTGCTGCGCCAGCAATGCGGATGCGTGCAGCAGAATCAAAGCCAATGCCGCCGAAAACCAGGTACGACAATTCATGCGCTCTCCTGTTACGGGATTCTTGCGGGCTCTACGCGGAGCAATTAATCCTAACACGACTGCAACGCCTCTCGCTCCCGATCATCGCGCGGGCGGCTACAATTGAACATCCCGGCGATTCGTGGCAGCATCTCATCGTTCAACGCGGCATGTGTAACGCATGAGGGAGACACCGCCGATGGCATCGATCTTACGCAGCGTATTTTTGGGCTTGCTCATTTGTTCGTTCCTCATCCCTGCCGCCGATTTGCCCGCGCGCGCGCAGCAATCCGGCCCCGTGCAGCCTCCGCCGGAGTCCGCGCCGCCGGCCCAGCAGCCGCAAACGCAGTCGCCAGCGGAAACTCCGCCTCCTCCGCCGCCGGCCGCGCCCGCGCAACAAACGCCGGCCGGACAGCAAGCGCCTGCCGGCGGATATGCGATTTCGGTGACGGTGCCGGAAGTGAACGTCGACGTGGTGGTGACCGATAACAACGGCACTTATTTGCCGGGGCTCAAGAGAGAAAATTTCCGCGTGTACGAAGACAATGTGCCGCAGACGCTGACGAGTTTCGCGCCCACGGAGGCGCCCATCACGATCGTCCTGCTGGTGGAATTCAGCACGCTCGGCGGCGGCTTCTTCTTTTACAACGGCAGGAATTGGGCCGCCGAATTTCTGGGCCTGCTCAAGCCCACGGATTGGGTGGCGCTTGAAGATTATTCGATGCAAACCCACGTTGACGTGGACTTCACGCACAATCGGGACGAAGTCATGCAATACCTCAGCACCATGATCTTTCCGCCGTTCCACGAAGCCAATATGTTTGACGCCATCGCCGAAACCATCGATCGGCTGCGGGACGTTAAGGGCAAGAAGGCCATCTTGTTGCTCGGCACCGGAATCGACACCTTCAGCAAATTGACGCTGGATAAAACCTATACACTGCTGAAGGAAACCGACGTCTCTGTCTACTTTGTCAGCACGGCGGGAGCGAACACCTTCGGGGGACAGCCGACAGGCATGACATTCCTGCAGGCGCAGAATGAACTGAACACCTTCGCCAAATTGACGGGCGGGCGCGCGTGGTTCCCGAATTTCGAAGGCGAGATTCCGGATATCTTCAAGGACGTGGCCGCCAGCCTGCGCAGCCAGTACACATTGTCCTACGTTCCCTCGAACAAAGCGCTCGACGGAAAATATCGCAAGATCAGAATCGATCTGGTGGCGCCCGACGGCGGACCGCTCACCGTCCTCGATCAAAAGGGCAAGAAGGTTAAATTCTACGTGTACGCGCGGCAGGGGTATATCGCGCCGAAATCAAATATTCCCGATTAGCTTGCGATCGGCAGGTGATCAGTCTGCGTTGGCCATCTCTTCGGCATGTCGCGCGCCGGTTCGCTTACTTCACCACGCGCTTGGCCATGAATAGCGCGTCCCACGCGCCTTGATCCCACGTGATCCCGCCCAGAGTGCTGCCATCGTCCGACATAATCAGCCGATATTTATCCATGCCCAGAATCGAGTTGGGATCGTCCAGCGAGACGCCTTCCATTTTCACCACGCCATCTCCGGGAAGAAACACGCCCTTCGTGTGCTCGACGCCGGTCATGCCGATTTTTCCTTGGTAGGCGGTTTGCGCGGTCGGCGCGGCGCGCAGCGTCCAATGAATGTCAGCCGTGATGTTGTCGGCTAGGCCCGCGCTGATCTGCATGTCCGCTTCGTAGAGCCATCCGCCCGGCGCAGTCCACATGCCGTGCCATTCGCCGGTCGCAGCTGTGGACACGCTGGCGGCGGCCTTCGCGTCAGGCGTCTGAGCCGCGGCCCGCGCGGGGCGCGCTCCTCCATTCGATGCGAACGCCACAATCGAGATTGCCATTGCCAGCGCCGCAACATTCCAAAGTTTCTGCTTCACAAATCCTCCTCGCGATTGGTGCGCTAAGTGTGCAAAATCCTCCGCGCCAACCGGCCAAAAATCGGATAATTCGTCCACTTGCCTTCGTGCGCTTTGATGGAATAGAAGATCGCCAGAAAAATGTTCCCAAACCAGCCGATCATGAATAACAGCCAGAACGAACCGAATCCAACGAAAAAAGCCATCGGCGGAGCGTTGTTCGTCCCGCCCGCATGTTGCTGGTGCAGAATCATGCCAAACACCGAGGCGAATATAGCTATCATCCCCAGCATAATGATCACGAAA
This sequence comes from Candidatus Acidiferrales bacterium, assembly GCA_050014395.1. Lineage (GTDB taxonomy): Bacteria > Acidobacteriota > Terriglobia > Acidiferrales > UBA7541 > DASPOJ01. The sequence continues at coordinate 27,937 of JBEKDK010000017.1, forward strand.
TACGCGATTTGCCACAGCAGAGCTTGAAGCGCGTGAAACGCTACGAAACGTGACTTGCGTTTGACCAGGAAAATTACGAGCGGCGGAATGAATCCCGCGAAAAACTGCAACAAGTGGGCGAGCATCGCAAAGTTCCGCTCGTCCTCGGTCGGCTCAACCTCGGCGGACACGGGCCCCGCACGATCTGCCGTATCACTCATCGCAGTCTCCGCGAAACTCGTGCTGCCCGCCGTGGCGGGCGTTATCTTTTCTTTGCGCGGAGTCTATCACATCTATTCGCGTGCGCTCGGCACGCCGATCGTTACGCGTGCGCCAGCGCGGCGCGGCCCGGGAACACGGCCGAGGATCCCAACTCCTCTTCAATGCGCAGCAATTGATTGTATTTCGCGACGCGTTCGCTGCGCGACGCCGAGCCCGTCTTGATTTGCCCCGTGCCCATGGCCACCACGAAATCGGCGATGAACGTATCCTCGGTTTCTCCGGAACGATGCGACACCACGGAGCGATACCCCGCGCGCCGCCCCATCTCGATGGCCTCGACCGTCTCGGTCACTGTGCCGATCTGATTCAGCTTGATCAAAATCGCGTTGCCGATCTTTTCCGCGATTCCACGCTGGAAGATCGATGGGTTGGTCACGAAAATGTCGTCGCCCACCAGTTGCACCAGCTTGCCGCAGGAAGCCGTCAGATGTTTCCACCCCGGCCAATCTTCCTCGGACATTCCGTCCTCGAGGTTCACGATCGGATACTGCCGGATCCAGCTCTCCCACAGCGCCACCATTTGCTCCGGCGTCTTCGTGGATTTATCTGATTTCTTGAACACGTATTTTCCGCTGGCCGCGTCGTAGAATTCGCTGGCCGCCGGATCGATCGAAAGCGCCACCTGTTTGCCCGGCGTGTAGCCTGCGGCAGTGATAGCTTCCAGAATCACTTCCACCGCCTCTTCATTCGATTTCAAATTCGGCGCGAAGCCGCCTTCATCGCCCACCGCCGTCGAGTAGCCGCGCTTTTTCAGCACAGCCTTCAAGTTGTGAAACGTTTCCACGCCCATGCGCAGCGCTTCGCTGAAAGTTTTCGCGCCGATCGGCATGGCCATGAACTCCTGAAAATCCACGGAGTTGTCCGCGTGCGCCCCGCCGTTCAGAATATTCATCATCGGCACCGGCAGAATGTTCGCGCTGTGATCGCTCGAAAATCGCGCCAGATATTTGTACAGCGGCAAATGTTCGGAGCTGGCCGCCGCGCGCGCCGCCGCCATGGAGACGGCCAGAATCGCGTTCGCGCCCAGCTTCGCTTTCGTCGGCGTGCCGTCGGCTTCGATCATTTTCCGGTCGAGCGCCTTCTGGTCCGTGGGATCCAGGCCGATCACGGCCTTCGCCAGCGGCCCATTCACGTTGGCTACGGCATGGAGCACGCCCTTGCCCAAATATCGCGATTTGTCGCCGTCGCGCAGTTCGATGGCCTCGTGCTCGCCCGTGGATGCGCCCGACGGCACCGCCGCGCGCCCCATAATCCCGCCATCCAGCACAACATCGGCTTCAACCGTAGGATTGCCTCGCGAATCGATAATTTCTCTCGCACTTACCCGCGTAATCCGTGTGGACATCACTCACCCCTTCTGTCCGGTCAGGAGATAACACCAGATCAGGAATTAAGAATGGACCAGCACACACATCTTAGCGCCGCTAGCCGCTTCGTGGAAGCGCGTCTCCGCGGTGTCCTCGCACGCCGGCAAGAGACCAAATAGGAGGGAAGACGGCACGAGCGCACGAGCGCGCGATTCGTTGTCGGTGTGCTCCGCGCCTCGAAACGCGCATTCAAGATTTCGCTTCGCCGCGCCCGCCGTCATTGCCCCGGCGAGGCTGGAGGAGCAGCCGCTGGAGTCGCTGAAGCTGCGGGACTCATGCTCGTGAGCGGTTTCGTAATCACGCGTCCGTTCGAGCCGGGATCGTACTCGTAGATGTACGGCTTCAGATCCGTCTTCAGCACGCACTTGTTCGATTTGCCCGTCCCGATTTGGCTGACGAGCATTTCCAACTCCTCGTTCGATTTCTTCCATCGCGCGCTATATCGTTCGTCGCCGAAGGACACCATGAATAGCTGCTCGCATTTGCAGTCGTAATCGAAGCCCTGCTCCTGCGGGCCGATGAAAATGTCGCCGCGGCCCCACACGTGAAAGTAGTACGGCCCGTTCACGCCATACGACAATCGTTGCGTGTTTCTTCCCAGGATCAATACCCGCAGCGGGTAGTTGGGATCCTGAGTCTGGGTCGGTCCGCCAACAGCGGTGTTTTGAGCCAAGATCAGTCCGGCTTGCGCTACAACGAGAAAGAATGGCAGTAGGTATCGCATTTCAAATCTCCGATTCTGCAGCTGGTGATCGTGCGAGGCGCTTTCAGTGTCCTGGCGAAGTTGGCGCGGGAGCTGCTGCATCCGGGTTCGCCAACGGTTTCGTAATCACGCGTCCGTTCGAGCCGGGATCGTACTCATAGATATACGGTTTTAGGTCTGCCTTCAGCACGCACTTGTCCGCTTTGCCGGTTCCGATCTTGCTGACCAGTATTTCCAATTCCTCATCCGGTTTTTTCCAGCGCGCGCTATATCGCTCGTCGCCGTACGACACCATGAATAGCTGACCACACTGAGAGTCGTAATCGAATCCCTGTTCTTGTTGCCCGGTAAACAGATCAGCGCGGCCCCACACGTGCCAGCCCGAGTAATATCCGCGCTCCGTATTCCTTCCCAAAATCTGCACCCGCAGCGGATAGTTCGGGTCCGGGTTCTGAGTTGGACCGCCGACGCTGACTTGAGCCAAAACTGCGCCGGCCAGAGCTAAAACGAGAAGGGCGGGCAGAAAATATCGCATTTCACGCCTCCTAGCTGTCTCACGTGATGGGATAAGGTATCTCTTACGCTATATGCCCTGCGTGCTTATCTGGGCGAACGGTAGCACCAGGGATTGTCCATTGCAAACGATTGACGTACAGAAGTTCGAAAAGGTTGCGGAAAGCTGCATATCTGGCGCGAAGTGTCTATTCCGGTTCTTCGAGCATGGATTCGTCGCGGATCACCACGACCACTCCCTTTTCCGTGACGTGATATTTCTTGCGGTCTTCTTCGGGATCGTAGCCGATCACTGTGCGCTCCGGCAGATTCACGTGCCGGTCCACGATGGCGTTGCGGATGCGGCAATGCCGCCCGACGTTGACGTGATTGAACACGATCGAGTCTTCCACTTTACTGTAACTATTGATGCGCACGTCGTAGCCCAGCACGGAACCCTTTACCCGCCCGCCCGATAGGATGCTGCCCGGCGCCACGATCGAATCCACCGCCACGCCGATGCGGTCCGGATCGCCGAACACGAATTTCGCCGGCGGATATTGCTGCTGCCAGGTGCGCAGCGGCCAGTTCTTGTCGTACAAGTTGAACACCGGCGACACGGAGACCAAGTCCATGTTCGCCTCGTAGTAGGCGTCCAGCGTGCCGACGTCGCGCCAATAATTCGCCGGCGGCGTGTTCTCATCTTCAAAGTTGTAAGCGAACACGCGGTATTTCGAAAGGATGCGCGGCAGAATATCCTTGCCGAAATCGTGCGTCGAGCCGGGCTGTTCCGCGTCGGCGATCAAGAGGGGCAGCAGAAACTGCGTGTTGAAAATGTACACGCCCATCGAAGCGTTGCATTTTTCGGGATTGTGCCGCGAACGCTTCGGCTGCGCCGGTTTTTCCTGGAAGCCGATCACGCGCCAATTCGCGTCCGTTTCGATCACGCCGAAACTCCCGGCGGCTTCTTTAGGATCCACTTCGATTGTGCAGACGGTCGCTTCGGCCCCGGTGTCCACGTGCTGCTGCAGCATTTTTCCGTAGTTCATTTTGTAAATGTGATCGCCGGACAGCACGATGATGTAATTCGAGCGATCGCTGCCGATCGAATAAATATTCTGATAAATCGCGTCGGCCGTGCCCAGATACCAATGCGTGGAGACGCGCATCTGCGGCGGCAAAATTTCGATGAAGTCGCCCAGTCCCACCAAATCCGACCAGCCGCGCCGCACGTGCCGGTTCAAGCTGAGCGCTTTATATTGCGTGAGGACGTAAACGCGCCGCAGATCGCTGTTGATGCAATTGGAAAGCGTGATGTCAATGATGCGGTAGATTCCGCCGAACGGCACGGCCGGCTTGGCGCGGTCGCGCGTCAGTGGCCACAACCGCTCGCCCTGGCCCCCGGCCAGGATGATCCCGAGCGCGTCTCGCATCAGCGACATCGCCACCCCTCTGCGCCGAGCGCCCACACCCGCGGCGTGCCCACGCGAACCGCAACTTGCCATTCTAATTCGGTTGCCCTGCGTTTTGCGAGCGGCGCCCCCGCTCGCCGTTTCTCGCAGCGCGCGGCGGCGCCGTCGGCGACAATCTTGCATTTCGCGGCGGTCGATTGTATGGTGCTCGCTCCCCAGGAATCCGGTCGATGACGTCTCTTCAAACTTTCGTCTTACGCTCCATCGCCGCGCTGGCGATCGTATTCGCCGCATGTTCCGCCTCGCGCGCCCAAACCGACGAAATCCAAGTTTACGACGCCTCCATCGCCGCGCCCGGCGTATTCAATATCACCTGGCATAATAATTTCACGCCTGACGGCCGCACCGCGCCCGCTTTTCCCGGCGGCATCATTCCGAATCATTCTCTAAACGGCGTGCCCGAATGGGCGCTTGGCGTCACCGATTGGTTTGAGGCGGGCCTTTATCTACCGCTGTATAGCGTCTCGAAAGATCGCGGCTCAACGCTAAACGGTTTCAAACTTCGCATGCTGTTTGTCAGCCCACATGCCGACGACCGCAAATTTTTCTTCGGCGCAAATTTCGAATTCAGTTACAACGCGAAATATTGGGATTCCAATCGCACCACGTCTGAGATTCGGCCCATCTTCGGCTGGCATCTGCATCCTTGGGACATCATCATCAATCCCATTCTCGATAATTCCTGGCGCGGCGGCCCCAAGAGTCTCGATTTCGCGCCCGAATCCCGCGTCGCCTACAATTTCCACCGTTCGTGGGCCATCGCTGCCGAGGAGTACGACGATATCGGCCCGCTGCGCCATTTCTATTCCGCCAGCGAGCAATCGCATCAGCTCTACGCCGTCTTCGATCACACCAGCAAAGTATTGGACGTCGAAGGCGGCATCGGTTTCGGCATGACCGCCGCGTCCGACAAACTCACCCTGAAGTTGATCCTGTCGCGCGACCTCAACTCGCCGCACAAGGAATGATCCGCGCCGCGCGGTCTCGGCGCAGACCACTTTGTGGCCGGAGCCTCCGCCAGCCCGCGCTGCACCAGCAGCGGTTGGATGGTTGGCTCACCGCCATACCACGCTTTGAAAATGTCGCCGACGTATTCCGTGTTTCCGCGCGACAGCACCATCTGCCGGAATCGATCGCCATTCGCGCGCGTCAATCCGCCGTGATCCTCGAACCACTGATATGCGTCGTCGTCCAGCATCTCGCTCCAGATGTAAGCGTAGTAGCCGGCGTCATATCCTTCCGCCCAAATGTGCAGGAAATAACTCGAGCGGTACCGCGGCGGCACCGTCGGAATCGCTAGATGAGTGTTGTCCAGCGCCTGCTTTTCAAACGCGTCCGGATCCTCCAGCGGCGCCGTGGAAGCCGGCAGCGTGTGCCATTGCATGTCCAATTCCGCCGCGGCCAGGATCTCGGTAAAGTCGTATCCCTGATTGAAAGTTTTTGATTTCCTGATTTTGGCCACCAACTCCGCCGGCATCGCCTCGCCCGTGTCGTAGCGTTTCGCGTAGTGGCTGAAGACTTGCGGATTGCTCGCCCAGTGCTCGTTGAACTGCGAAGGGAACTCCACGAAATCGCGCGGCACTTGTGTGCCCGATAAGCTGGGATAATTCGCGGTCGAAAACATCGCGTGCAGCCCGTGCCCGAATTCGTGAAACATCGTGGTCACGTCGTCGAAGCTCAGCAGCGCCGGCTGCCCGGCCACCGGCTTCGCGAAATTCGCCACGTTGTAAACCACCGGGAGCGTCCCCAGCAGCTTTGATTCGTTCATGAAAACGTCCATCCACGCGCCGCCGTTTTTATTGTCGCGCTTGAAATAATCGCAATACCACAGCGCCAGCGGCTTGCCGTCCGCGTCAAACACTTCAAATACGCGCACGTCCGGATTCCACACGGGAATGTCGTGCCGCTCCTGAAAGGTCAGCCCATAGAGTTGATTCGCCGCGTAGAACACGCCGTTCTGCAGCACGTTGTTCAGCTCGAAGTAAGGCTTGATCTGCTCCTCATCCAAATCGTATTTCGCCTTGCGCACTTGCTCGGAGTAAAAATTCCAATCCCACGGCTGCAATTGGAATCCGCCGCCCTGCGCGTCGATCAGCGCCTGAATATCGCGCGCTTCGCTCGCCGCGTTCGCCGTGGACGCCGGCACCAGCGCATCCATGAACTTCAGCACCGCCTCGGGAGTCTTGGCCATTTGATCTTCCAAATCCCACGCCGCGAAGTTTGGATAGCCCAGCAGCGCGGCCTTCTGCGCGCGCAGTTGCGCCAGGCGCGCGATCGTCGCCCGGGTGTCGTTGGCGTCGCCCTTCTCCGCGCGATTCCAGGCATCCGCGTAGAGCGTGTGCCTCGCGTCGCGATTGCTCAGCAACTCCAGATCCGGCTGCTGCGTCGTGTTTTGCAGCGGAATCACCCAGCCCGTCATTTTACGATCCGCCGCTGCCTGCGCCGCGGCCGCAATCTGCGCATCGCTCAATCCCGCCAGCGCGCTCTTGTCTGGCGTCACAAACGCGCCCGCCTTCGCCGCGGCCAGCAGCTTGGTCATGAAGTCGTTGGAAAGCGTCGATTCCTCTTCATCCATCTTTTCAAGTTTGGCCCGATCGTCCGCGGATAGATTCGCGCCCGCGTGCATAAATTCCTGGTAGTCGTATTCCACCAATCGCAGCGATTCCGGATCCAGATTCAGCGTGGCGCGCTTGTCGTACACCGCTTTCACCCGCGCGAATAGCTTCGCGTTCAGATAGATCGCGTCTTGCAGCGCGGCCAGCTTCGGCGCTTCGATCTCCTGCACCTTTTGCAGCTCGTCGTCGGTATTCGCGCCGGTCACGCCGTTGAACACCAGCGACACGCGAGTGATCAGTTGTCCGCTTTTTTCCAGCGCCACAATAGTGTTCTCAAACGTCGCCGCCGCCGGATTGTCCGCGATCTCCTGCACCTCTTTCTCCTGCTGGGCGATCCCCGCCTCAATCGCCGGCTGATAATCCGCATCCTTAATCTTGTCGAATGGCGGTGCCTGAAACGGCAGCGTGCTCGCCGCATAAAATGGATTCGACGGCCCAAACGCCTGCCCGCCATCAGTTTGGTGGGCGCGCCCCGTCGGCGCGCTGGCTGCCTGTGCCGCCGCAGTCGAATTCTGCGCGCGAGCCTCCGGCGCCACGCTCAATCCCAGCGTCAGCGCCACCACCACCGCCGCCGTGCCCATAAGAACGACAATTCGCATCCTCAATCCGCTCATCTTCATCTCACCCCACCCTTTCCCGTGCACACCCCATCCCCGAATCAGACGCCCCCATTCTATCTTCGTAAGCCACGCAAAAGCACACGCTACCCGCGCATTCGAGCCCCAGCCCCGTAGAGACCGCGTGAGTGCCGAAAGTTTGGGGTGCCCCATGTTCGCCCCGTTTTGTGGGGCGAACGTGGGATCTACATAGTACAACCCGTAGTCCGATGAGAGCCGTGTAGGTGCGACACAGTTTTCCCGGTTACGCGCGTTCTACTCGGTGCAAACCCTCAGTGCTATCATCCTTACGTGCCAGTCGATAAAACAAAGCCTGCAAAGAAGCCCCGCCGCGCGACGGATCGAACGGAGCATTTCAACCCGCCCTGGACTGTGCTAGAGAGGCCCGTCCCGATCCCGCCTCAGTCTGTGGTCCGGCTCGCGCACTCCGGTAAGAAAACGCCCGGGTGGCGTGCAGATATCGGCCGCACCTTCCGTATAGGCTACCACAGCCGTATGGACGGTCTGGATTGCGTATGGCTCGTGAATGACGAAGGAAAATATGAGCAAACAACCGACCACGATTTCCTCTACCGCTATTTTGATGTGATTTATTTCACGAAGGACAGCAACTGGTACGGTCGGCGCCGGCGCCGACTCGGACCCATTCGCCGCTCCGACGATGCAACGCACCACCACCCGAGGTCGGCAAAGAGGAAATCAAAGAAGTAAGATCGTTTGGACCAGAGGCGCCCTTTAGCTCTTCCCACCCGTCACCCCATCTCACCCGGGGCAATCCGGAGCACTTCACTTCGGCGGCGCAGCCTCTTCAATCTCCCGCACAATCTCTTTCGCCCGCGCTTCATCTTCCCGCATCACAAATATATTCCGCGGCCCATCATCCAGATCGTCCACCCGCGCATGAATATTGTTCTCCCGCAGAGACGCCTCGATCATCACTGCCTGCTCTTGCGTCCCGCCGTTCCAGATTTCCCGGTCCGCGTCCTCCGGATGCCAATTCTCCGGATCCCATCCTTCATCCGTCACTACGTGCTCCGCGCCGTCATCCTCCGCCGGTAACTCCAAGCTGGATAGGTCATCCGCCCCGTCCGTAGGAACCAAGCGCGTTCCATCGACTATCTCTTTGGCCTGCTCGCAATATTCCGGCGGTACCCCGATCTCAAAGTGTTGCCCCAACCCCGTAAGCCACTCCCTACCGCGTTGATCGACGCGGTAGGGAATTTCAGCTTGTTTGAGTCGCGCGCCAATCAATGCGCACTCCTCTTGATCGTCGCCATCCCAAACACTCCGCAACTCTGCGTCGGACGCCAGCCCAAGCGCGTCCCCGCCCGGTTCCGCCAGGCTCTCCACCAAATTCACGTCACACTCGGAGCAGCGCGTAACGCCGTCGATATATTCGATTTCGCATCGAGGACAAATCATAAGGCGTCCGATGTTAACATGGCCCTTGGTCCGCAGCGGGAAAGGGAACTCAATGAGCGTTAGGAGATCAGTCCACCAAGGAATCGCGCAAGCAATCGCGGCGTGCCTCGTGTTGTTCGCATGTGGCCTGCTCGCGTCTGGAGCCGCTTTGACGTACGAGCAATCCGTCGCCCAGTGGCGCCACGACTATGAAGCGAGTCTCCGCTCCGACGACGGCTGGCTCAGCGTCGCGGGACTCTTCTGGCTGCACGAAGGCAAGAACTCCTTCGGCTCCGATCCCTTGAACGATATTGTGTTGCCGGCCGGCTTAATGCCCGCCTCCGCGGGATATTTTGACTTCCACAATGGCAACACGTGGGTGCACGTGAATCCAGGCGTGCCCATCCTGATGCGTGGCAAACCGGTGGAATTGGCGCAACTCCACTCCGATTCCAGCTCCGATCAACTCACGATTGGCACTCTAACTTTGTACGTCCACGCCAGCGGAGCGCGATACGCCATTCGTCTGCAGGATAAGAACAGCAAAATTCTCCGGGACTTCAAGGGCCTGCGCTGGTTCCCTGTGGATCCGTCGTACCGCATCGTCGCGAACTTCGTGCCCTACGATCCACCCAAGCAAATTACGATGCAAAATATCATGGGCGATACCGGCACGGCATCGTTCGTCGGATATGTCACGTTTTCCGTGGGCGGGCAGCAATGCCGCCTCGATGCAGAGGGTGATCCGGCGAAGGGACTCTCTTTCGTCTTCCGTGATCTAACCGGCGGCGAAGAAACCGATCCCGCCGCGCGATTCCTGGATGCACCGCCGCCAAAGGATGGCAAAGTCGTCCTCGATTTCAACGAAGCGTACAATCCTCCCTGTGCTTACAACCCGTACACCACGTGCCCCGTGCCGCCGCCCGAAGATCGCCTGCGCGTGAAAATCCAGGCTGGCGAAAAGATGTACGAACCGAATGGCGGCACACCTTAGCCCGCATTTCCGTTTTGACGAGCCGCTGATAATTCCTCGATAGCCTCCGACTAGGCCTATACTGAATCCGACCGGGAAGTCCAAAACCGAAATTCCGGTTCATCGGAGGTATCGTTAATCTCACGATTCGCTGAACATGGTCTCGAAACAATCCGTCAGCCTCGGCACCGTGCCGGAGACGCTACTGGTTCCGCTCTACGCCCGCGCTGTAGAAAGCCGCAGAAAGCACCCCATCCTCGATGATTCCAGGGCCGTCGAAATGGTGGAATCCATCGACTGGGATTTCCAAAGATTCAACCAACGGCTGCGCGTCATTGGCTGCACTTTGCGCACCGCTATGTTCGATGAGTTGGTCAAGGACTTTCTACGAACCCATCCGGAAGGCACCGTCGTAGAAATCGGCTGTGGACTCAACACACGCTTTGAGCGGCTCGATAACGGCCGCCTGCGTTGGTTCGACCTTGATCTTCCAGAGGTGATCGAACTGCGGCGGAAATTCTTCACGGATTCCGAGCGGCGCACCACGCTGGCCGCGTCGGTTCTCGATTCGGATTGGATGGCCAGTGTGCGCCCAAGCCCTGCACCTTACTTCTTCGTCGCGGAAACCGTCTTGGTTTACCTGCAAGAGCAGGAGGTCAAGACGGCGCTGGCGCAGATTGCGCAGAACTTTCCCAGCCTGAACATCGCCTTCGATACCCTCAGCCGCAGAGCCGTAGAGGGCGGGAACAAGGACCACGCGCGCCAGAAATTGGCGGCGCGCTTCGCATGGGCCTGCAACGACCCGAAGGAGATTGAGGGCTGGAATATCGGGCTCCACCTGGTGGAATCCCGCGCCATCGGGGACATCCCGGAACCTTTGGGGTCGCGACTTTCCTTGCCGCTACGGACCAGCTTTAGCGTTCTTGGCAAATTGTTTCCGAAGCTCACGAAGGCGTACCAGCTAAACCTGTTCGCAGCGCAGCCCGCCCGCTGAACGCCCAATATTGTTCTGAAGTTGCGCACGCGATGCAGGCTCGCCCCAGACCGCTCGCCCCCGCGTTTCCCACATTTCGAATGAATTTCCACAGCTTCTATTCGAATAACTCTCGTATTATCATCGACATATAAGCTAAAGGCGTGTTATCCTCTCGCATGAGCTTCAAAGAACAGTTCGCGTCCGCCGTATCTTCCGGGAGTATGTCTTCCTCCGCGAACCACTGCGCCTGCCCGCCGTGGCGGGAGTCTCAGCGCCTCCGCGTTATCTTTTTCTTCGGAGTGAGTTCCGCCGCCTTCCGTCGCCTTCCCACTGCATCGCGCCGCAGCCCGCACCAGCGCGCTCCCCGACCCGCCAGTTGCAACAAGTTGCAACTGCACAAATTTCCCAGAAGTGTTGATTATAGAAGACTTATGTGCCACTTAAGTCCCTTTGGAATCAACACTTCCAAGAATTTGCGCACATTTTGCATCGCCTTCATTGCAAACGAGTTCAACCCTTCCAGAATCAACACTTCCGAGAATTTGCACTCAAAGTCTCCTAGAATCAACACTTCCAAAAAACAGGGAGGGGGGTACCCCCTCTGATGCATGAACCCCCTCACGCATCGGTTTTTTCGATGCTTGTCCGCCGGAGGCGAGCTTGCCTGCCGCAGGCAGGCTTGCTCCCGCGGCCCGCGAGCCAGTCCTTGCCCCGGCGCGTGGCCCGGCGCGCCGCGGAAAACATTGCTTGACTTGTGGGGCCACGCTTCTATAGAAGGAGGTACCATAAGGAACTATTCCTAAGCCATTTTTCATTCGAGACGCACTCCGGGCGAAGTGCGGCAATTCCGAACGAAATACGAGATCGACTTTAAAGCCGAAAGGGCGGTGATATTCGAGTGGCTGAAGTGAGCATTCAGGAAGGCGAATCCTTGGAGAACGCGCTGCGCCGTTTCAAGCGCCGCGTGCAGCAGGAAGACGTCATCAAGGAGATCAAGAAGCACAGTTACTACATGAAGCCCGGTGAAAAGCGCCGGGCCAAACAGGCGCTGTCGCGCAAGCGGCTTCGCAAAAAGCAGCGTCGCGAACTGGATTAAGAAGGCGGCCGAACCCTTGGGTAGTTCAGCGCAGCTCCCCACCTCTCCGCGAACGGGACCCGCAGGTGACCCCGGCGAATCCCAGCACTTTCGTGTCTGGGTGGGGAATCTGCGGGTTCTGTAATTCTCGGGGCCCCGGGAGCACCACATGGAATACCACGATAAGGTCCTGAAGTGCGGTGAGTGCGGAGCGGAGTTTGTTTTCACTGCCGGCGAGCAAATGTTTTTCGCCGACAAAGGCTTCAAGAACGAGCCCAAGCGCTGCAAAAACTGCAAAGCCAAGCGCGCTCAGGGCATGGGTCAGGGAAGTCAGCAGCGATCGGAAACCAAGACGACCTGCTCGCAGTGCGGCAAGGAAACCACCGTGCCCTTCCGCCCGACGCAAGGGCGTCCCGTGTATTGCCGGGAATGCTTCCAGCAGCGGCGATCTCTCGGTAGCGGCGCGACCGCCTGACCGTCTCTCTGGGCTTCGGAACTTCGGCCAACGCTGCGAACCGCCCGGCGCGGTCTGCGGTAATGTGTATGTAGCGCATCCACAGGTTTTTTCTGTTTCACCTCGCGCCACCTGGTGCGATATTCTGCGGCACCTGCTAGCATTATTGAGCGTTTAATTGAAATTGTGTCTTCAGTTCGTGGAGCGAACAGGATTCTTGAGCCAGACTTCGTGATAGATAGATGAAGACGTCGCTCGCCCAATCCGCCATACAGCAGATCGAATCGCGCCTCGATGAATCCAGCGCTTCGTTCGCGCGCCGCTATCCGGGCGAAAGCGGCCGGCGGCAACCGGTTCACGTGGTTTACGGCGGCGCGCAATTGTTCCGCGCCGATACCGCCGTGAAGCTCGGGGAAGTTGCGCGGCGCACGCTCGAAGAGTACGGCGCCGAGCCCATCGCGTTCGCCCGCGCCATCAACTTGCCCGGCGCCGCTGCATTGCCGGTTTCCGCCGCGCAAGCTGCGGCGCTCGCGCGGCGTTTCGCCGCCGATCCTGAGAAGTTGCGGCAGGAGAACGTCGCCGCGTGGCTCGCCCTGACGGTGCACGCGCGCGTGCGCGAGAAGCTCGAGCGCGAACCGGTGGAGGATTTCCGCGTCGACTTCGAGGATGGTTACGGCAATCGTCCCGACGAGGAAGAGGATCGCCACGCGCACCTGGTAGCCGAGGAAATGGCCCGAGGCATGGCGGCGGGCTCTTTGCCGCCGTTTCTCGGCATTCGCATCAAGCCACTTTCGCCGGAGCTGCGCGGGCGCAGCATTCGCACGCTCGATATTTTCCTGACGACTTTGCTGGACGCCACGCGCGGGCGATTGCCGCAGAATTTCGTGGTGACGCTGCCGAAGATTGTGGTGCCGGACCAGGCCGCAGCGCTCGCTGCGCTGCTCGAGGCTTTCGAGCGCGCGACGAATCTCGAGCACGGCGCGCTGCGCATCGAGCTGATGATCGAAACGCCGCAATCGATCATGAATGAGCGCGGCGAATCGAATCTGCCACGTTTTCTGGATGCATCGGCCGGCCGGCTGGCCGCCGCGCATTTCGGCACTTACGACTACACCGCAAGTTGCAGCATCACCGCCGCGTATCAGACGATGACGCACCCCGCGTGCGATTTCGCGAAGCACATGATGCAGGTGGCGTTTGTCGGCACCGGAGTTTGGATTTCCGATGGCGCCACAAATATCATGCCCGCGCCACCGCATCGCGCGCATCCCGGCAAGAAATTGACGCCACAGCAGCGCAAGCAAAACGCTGCCGTAGTGCATCGCGCGTGGCGCCTGCACGCCGAACACATTCGCCATTCTCTCGAAGGTGGCTTCTACCAGGGGTGGGATTTGCATCCGGCGCAATTGCCCACGCGATTCGCCGCCGTCTACGCCTTCTTCCTGGAGGGTCTCGACCTCGCTGCGGATCGGCTGAAGCATTTCGTCGAGAAAGCCGCGAAGGCCACGTTGATCGGAGATATTTTCGACGACGCGGCCACCGGCCAAGGGCTTCTGAATTTCTTTTTGCGCGCCGTGAATTGCGGCGCCATCAGCGAAGCCGAAGCCGAACGCCGCACAGGCGTGACGGCGGAGGAAATTCGCGCCGCATCGTTCCTGAAAATTCTGAAAAATCGCGGGCGTTGACCACGCCGCGCTTCAAACCTATCGCCGCGCAGCTATTGGCAGCGCGCTTATCTTCGGAACGTCGCTTCGATCAATCCGTAAGGTTCAACTGTCGGCAGGAAAATCTCATTATTGTTGTTCAGGCCGAATGGACCGAGGTCCACGAGCAGATGATGCTTGTTTGGCAGCGAGAAATGGATTTCGGCGACGTCGTCGAAGGAAGCAAGCACGGCTTCGCCCATCGCGTGCATTGTGTGCTGCACCGAGCGGCTATCGTGCTGCGCGAATGTTTCCAGGATTGTTTGTCGCACGCCTTGCCACAACGCACCATACGCAAGCGGCTTTCGCGTATACAGCCAATTCGCCTGGATCGCGGTGGCGAAAATACGGTCGCTCGTTTCCTTCAGCGTGGTGTAAAGATCGTTGCGAAAACCCTCAAATCCCGAATGGCTGCTCTTCAGCACGACCAAATCTTCGATTCCCGCGCGCACGC